>JAHZBS010000055.1:0-11085 GCA_019423265.1 Clostridiales bacterium | reverse complement strand
AGATTTTATATAGGGAGGATCAACAATAGAAATGCGTTTCATTGAACAGTACTGTAAAACAGAGTTTACATCGGATGAGGATTTTCGCCAGAATTTTAAGACTGCGCTCCCGGAGCGTTTCAATTTCGCCTATGACGTGATGGATGTTTTGGCAGAGAAAACGCCGGACAAGCGGGCGCTTGTCTGGTGTAACGATAAAGGCGAGGAGCGGATCTTTACATATAGAGACTTGTCCCTCCTGTCCTCAAAGGCGGCCAATGCTTTCGCTTCTCTTGGAATCGGGAAGGGCGATACGGTCATGATGATTCTCAAGCGCCGCTATCATTTTTGGTACTGCCTTTTAGGCTTGCACAAGTTAGGGGCTACGGCCATTCCTGCCACCAATCTTCTCACCGGTAAGGATATTGCCTACCGGATTGAAGCGGCGGATGTGAAGATGCTGCTCTGTACGGGAGGGCCCGATGATGAGCAGGTGATCGCCCATGTAAACGAGGGCATTGAAAAATCTGGGAGAGATGTCATCAAGGCCAGCGTGTGCGGAGCAAATGAAGGTTTTGTGGATTTTGACAGATTGGTGGCGGAGGCGTCCGATGTCTATTCCCGGGAGCAGTATGACGCGCAGTACGATCCGGATACCTATAGCTTGATTTATTTTACCTCCGGCACCACAGGTATGCCGAAAATGGTGGCTCACGACTATCGATATCCCTTGGGCCATATCTCCACGGCGGGATTTTGGCAGCATCTCAATCCCGACGACCTTCACTTTACCTTGGCGGAAACCGGCTGGGCCAAATGTGTCTGGGGCAAGTTCTACGGGCAATGGCTCTGTGAGGCGGCGATCTTTGTCTATGACTATGAACACCGGTTCCCCCCCATCGACATCGCCCGGATGATTGAAAAGTATAAGATCACCACATTCTGCGCGCCGCCCACCGTATACCGGTTTATTATTCAGGAGGATTTGTCCGGGATCGATCTGTCCTCCCTTCGCGCTTCCTATGTGGCGGGGGAACCCCTGAATCCGGAAGTGTATAAGAAGTGGCTGGATCTGACGGGGCTGAAGCTTCGGGAGGGGTTCGGGCAGACAGAGGGCCCTGTCATGATATTCAACAATCCCTGGATGGAGCCAAAACCAGGTTCTATGGGGAAGCCGACCCCCGGATTTGGAATCGTCCTGTTGGATGACAATGGCCATCCGTGCGAAATCGGTGAGGAGGGCGAAATCTGCATTGATATCAGCAACGGAAAGCCGGTGGGGATTTTTTCCGGCTACCATAAAGATCCGGAGCTGACCCACAAGGTCATGCACGATGGATACTACCACACCGGCGATCAGGCGTGGATCGACGAGGATGGATATTTTTGGTTCATTGGGCGCGGAGACGATGTGATCAAATCGTCAGGGTATCGGATTGGGCCTTTTGAGGTGGAGAGCGCCCTGCTGGAACATCCTGCCGTGGTGGAAACTGCAATTACGGCGGTGCCAGACCCCATCCGCGGCCAAATCGTCAAGGCCACGGTCGTGCTGGCAAAAGGATATGAGGGCAGCGATGCGCTTGTCAAGGAATTACAGGATTATGTAAAGCGGGTTACAGCTCCATACAAATATCCCCGTATCATTGAATTTGTGGACGAGCTGCCCAAAACCATCAGCGGGAAAATCAGGCGTGTGCAGATTCGGGAGAAAGATCAGTAAAAACAGCGTAGGAGGACTTCGCATGAAAAATCTGGAACAGTATACAGGCCATCCATTGCAGGTGAGAGGTGTGGAGGAATATCGCCTGTGTTCAGGAAAAGGCGATGGGATGCACTTGTTACAGGTACGCAATGGGAGCGGTCTGGAATTTACCGTATCGCCGGACCGCTGCGCGGATCTGGTCCGCGTCAGCCTGCACGGCGTTAATTTTAGCTTTATCAGCCCATGTGGCTATGTTGCCCCTCAGTACTATGACAATAAGGGGGTAGGATTTCTCAAGTCTTTTACCGCTGGCTTTCTCACTACCTGCGGCCTTACGGCCGTAGGCGATCCCTGCACCGACGACGGGAAGGAACTGCCCTTACACGGCAGTATTGGAAATACGCCGGCGGAGGAGTATTATCACTGTGTGGAGCGCCGGGAGGGGCGGGAGGAGATTCTCATCCGCGCCACCATCCGGCAGGCGGAGCTTTTCAGCGAGCGGCTGGAGATGAAGCGGGAATGGCGCTGCCCAATAGGCGAAAATACCCTCTATCTGACAGATACTATCCGCAACTATGGGGATACGGAGACGCCGCATATGATCCTCTATCACATGAACATGGGGTATCCGATTTTGAGCGAGGAAGCGACCCTCTATATTCCTTCTGAGACGGTGACGCCCCGGGATGCCAGGGCGGCTGAGGGACTCGATGCGTGGAATGTGGTTTTGCCCCCGCAGCCTCAATTTAAAGAACAATGCTATTATCATACGTTCCAGAGAGGTGAGGAGGCCTACGCGGCGATCTTTAATCCGGCAGTGGGGAAGGGCGTCAAGATCGTGTTTCACCCTGAGGAATTGGACTGCTTCACCCAGTGGAAGATGTTGGGATGGGGCGATTACGTTATGGGCTTGGAGCCAGGCAATTGCTTTGTCGAGGGGCGCGACGTCATGCGGGAAAAAGGGATATTGAAGGTGTTGGCTCCTGGCGAGGAAGCGGTCTATCATCTGGAGTTTCATTTTATTGAGGATGATGCAAATCTGTCGAAGTGAGGAACTGGAAGATGAAAAATAAGGTTGCCCATGTCCAGCCGCCGTATCTGGGTGCGGCGTATTATCCGGAGGACTGGCCGGAAGAGCAGATGGACTACGATATCTCCATGATGAAGAAGGCCGGAATTACCGTTGCGCGAATCGGAGAGTTTGCATGGCATAAGATGGAGCCTGAGCCTGGGGCGTATGATTTCGCATGGCTTCATAAAATCGTTGATGCACTGGCGGAGGCGGGGATTGCCGTTGTCATGGGCACTCCCACGGCGACCCCTCCCCGCTGGCTGATCAAGCTGCACCCGGACGTGGTTACACAGAATGCAGACGGCGTGAAGACCAATCACGGCGGTCGGCGCCATTGTTGTTCCAACAATCCGGAGTACCGGAAATACAGTGGGGCCATTGTGGAGCAGATGGCAAAGGAGTTCGGTGAGGATCCCAATATCATTGGCTGGCAGATTGACAATGAGATTTATGCATCGGGAGATGGTTGCTTTTGCCCTCACTGTCAGAAGGCCTTCCATGAAAAGCTACAACAGAAATACGGGACCATCGGCCATCTTAACGAGAGCTGGAACCTGAATCTATTCAGTCAGTGGTATGATGCCTTCGAGGAGATCCCTGCCCCCTGCCATGCCTGGCATAACCCGCATTTGAGGCTGGAATGGCGGATCAAACAGAATGAAAGCCATGTGGATTTTGTGCGGATGCAGGCGGAGATTCTGCACGCCTATGTCCATGTCCCGGTTGGAACGGATACAATGCCGTTCAATGGAATGGATTACCGCGATATGACAGAGGCGCTGGATGTCGTGCAGTTCAACCACTACAATGTACCGGACAATCTCTATTGCAGCGCACTTTGGTTTGATTATCTGCGAACGCTGAAAGAGCGCCCTTTTTGGAATACTGAGACCGCCACATGCTGGAGTGGATCGACAGATATCGGACAATCGATCAAGCCGGAGGGGTACAATCGTGTCAACTCGTGGATGCCCATTGCGTTGGGCGGGGAAGCGAATATGTACTGGATATGGCGTACCCACTGGGCGGGGCATGAACTAGTCCATGGCTCGGTTCTGGATTCTACTGGGCGCCCCATGCATATTTTTGGCGAGGTGCAGGAGGTAGCGGATTCCTACGCCAAAACGGCGGACTTCATCCGTGAGACCCGGGTTGAGACAGAGGTTGCGTTTCATTTTACATCGCTGAATTGGAATATGTTCTCGACACAATCGGTGGTCTCGGGACTGGACTACATGGATACCCTGAATCAAAGTTTTTATAAGCCGGTGATTGACAGTGGCTTGCGGCCGGATGTCATCGATGCGGCGCAGGATCTTTCCGCCTATAAGGTTCTCTTTTCCCCTTTGATGATGACCCTTGAGGAAAAGGGGCTGGAGACGCGAATTGGCCAGTGGGTACAGGATGGCGGCGTATGGGTGGTGGGGCCTCTGTCGGATATCCGCAATTCCTATGGCGCCAGGTATACCGATGAGTATTTTGGCATCCTTGAGAAGTTGACCGGGGCTAGATGGATATACGGCATCCCGGACCAGGAGGGGCGCGTTGCGGTTCGGTGGAATGACGGGGACGCCCTCCGCGGAGACAAATGGTACGATGTATTCGATGAGAGCCCGGAGAATACCCTTGCGGTTTACACGGAGGGGCACAGTGCTTTTATTGGCAAAGCCGCGGTTATCAGCCGTTCAGTTGGAAAGGGCCGTGTTATCGTGTTGGGGACGATTCCATCCTACGAGGATATGAAGAAGATCGTGGCTATGAGCTGTGATCTGGCTGGCGTAGAGCATGGTGGAAGCGAAGGTTCTGTGATGGTGTCGCCGAGACGGGGTATCCGCAAGGGGTTGATCCTTATAGAATACGCAAACGCACCCGGAGCGTATATGCTGTCTCGGGGGATGAAAAATTTGCTCACCGGGGAGACCTGTAGCGGGCGGTTCGAACTGGCCCCGTATGAGATTGCCGTTTTGGAGGAGCTGCCGTAATTTAGGGGCAGTCGCAGCTGTGTTCCAATGGTTGCCCTCGACAGGGAGACAAATGAAAAAATAAGCATTATGTCAGTCGGATGTGTTCCGGCTGGCATTTTATTTTGCATCAAGACTCGGAAGAATTTTTTTTATGTTATCTGTGGAATTTGCGTTCTAGGTCAATTTTTGCCCCAAATTTGACCTACTATGTTCTGGAGTAGGCTTGCGTTCTGTGCTATACTGTGTCTAGAACGTTCGAGGAATGTGGTTTTATGCGGCCGTATATGACAAGTGTGGAGGTAGTCAACATAAGGAAAATAGGGGGACTACGATACCATGCATCTTGATAACTTAAATTTGTCCAACGATCTTTTGTTCAGCGCGCTGTTGCAGCAGAAGGATTTTTGTCAAGCGGTACTCAAAATCATTCTGGAACGGGATCTTGTTGCGGTGGAGTATCATCAGGTGGAAAAAAGCTTTCGAAATTTGCCGGGGTATAAGTCGATTCGGCTGGATGTGTACGCGCAGGATGAGAAAGGGGGCGTGTATAATGTAGAGATGCAGACTGCTAAAAAAGGGGATCTGGCGAAGCGGGCCCGATACTATCAGGGAATGTTAGATGTTTCGGGATTGCTTAGCGGAAAATCCATAGACTATGGAAAGCTGCCCAAAACGTATGTCATCTTTATCACTCGGTTTGACCTTTTTGGGGAGGGCCGATACCGGTACACGTTTGTGAATCGATGTGTCGAAACGGAGAAGGGTTTGGGAGATGAGAGCGTTAAGATCTTTCTTAACACTAGAGGGACGAGGGAAGATAGCGCCAGCCCGACGCTGATCCGGTTCCTGCGGTATGTGGAGAATAGTACAGAGGAGGAAGCAGGGGACGACCCGGCGGTTAGGAGCATCCACCGTCTTGTATCAAAGCTTAAGCAGACTCAGGAAATGGAGGATAGAGTTATGCACATGGAGTGGTTATTGCACGAGGGAAGAGCAATTGGGATTGAGATGGGGATGGAGATGGGCAAAGAGATGGGGATTAAGATGGGCGAAGAGATGGGGATGGAAATCGGTAAAGAGATGGGGATGGAGATCGGTAAAGAGATGGGCAAGGAAATTGGCAAAGAGATCGGCAAAGAGATCGGCCTATGGGGGCAGCGAATCTCAGCTGTCAAGGAGATGTGCGCCGAGAATTTTGATACTGAGCAGATTGCAAAGCTGCTTGGCATGGAGGAAAATGAGGTACAGTCTGTCATCGCGCTGTTGAGCCAGCAGGAGGGGGAGAGTGTGGAGCAGATTGCCCAGAGAATTATAGAGGACCGAGGTAAAGCCCTTGACAGTTGAGCGCCCAGCGATAATAGGTGCGCCGGAGAGGCCTTTTCGGTATCAGTGATTTTTAATCACAGCAGAAGCGGTATGCTCCAGGGAGGGGAATGCCGCTTTTGTTATGGGGAAACTTGCTTGGATTGAGAATGTTCCGCACCAGCACACACTGCCGATTATCGAATATAAATATTATGGAAATCTATTGACAAATATAAAAAGTGGTGGTATGATCTATACATGTTAACGATAACAATATTAAACAAGTCACAAAGATTTGTCTATTTAACCCAGTAACTCAAGAAAGAGGAATCCAAGATGGCAACCATTAACGATGTGGCAAGATTAGCCGGCGTCTCCACGATGACAGTTTCCCGTGTTATGAATGACTCCAGGGCAGTATCGGACAAGACGAGGGAAAGAGTGTTGGAGGCGGCAAAACGGCTGGACTATCAGCCCAATTTGTTGGCCCGAAGTTTGGTTACCAATCAAACCCATACCATCGGCGTTCTTTTAACCCATATAGAGAATCCGCTATATAGCGTCTTTTTATCCGCAATCATTCAGGAGGCGGAGAAGCACGGATACGATATTATCATGTCGGCTGCCACTGGTCTGGACAGCACGCTGAAAAGTATCAATACGCTGTATAATAAATGTGTGGATGGCATGATCATCCTATCCGTAGAGTTTCGAGATAGCAAAGATGACAATACGACCATCCTTCATACAGTTGAGCAGATGCAGGCATTCGACCATGAATTTGAGAAGATTGCGGCAAAACAAAATCCCATTCCAGTCATTACCCTGGGGGACCACCATATGGACTATGTGAGCGGCCTTGTCAATATCGAATACCGGATGGGCGGCAGGATGGCGATAGAGTATTTGCACACCTGTAATCATGAGGATATTGGATATATCTCACACGTGGTCACAGACAAGGGGATATGGGGGGAGCGATACCAGGGATTTTTAGATGGAATGAAAGCTTGCGGGAAGAGAGTGCGTGAGGAATGGATCGTGAAATGCGTGGATACGGTGGAAGGCGGTTTCCGGGCCATGAAAGAGCTCATCCGCACTGCGACAAAGCTTCCGACTGCCATCAGCTGTGCAAATGATATGATCGCAGTGGGCGCTATCAACGCCGCGGTCACGGAGGGACTGCGGGTCCCGGAGGATATTTCCATTATCGGTCACGATGGCAGCTATGTAGGGGAAATTACCGAGCCGGGACTGACCACCGTTTCGATACGGCCCTATGCGGTGGGCAGAGCGTGTTTCAACGTTTTACACGACTGTCTGACAGATAAGAGGACAACGAAAAAGGCAGTCGTAACGCCAGAGGTTCTAAAACGAGGGTCAGTGAAGGCGCGTTAGTACAGGAAAGGATATATTTTTGCGCGAAATGTTAGCGATAACATTTCGCAGTAATAGGAGGAGGGAAGCCATGATATGGAGAGCCAAATGGATCTATCACCGTGACGCGGACCCCCATGAGAAGGCGGCTCTGATGTTTCGAAAGCGCATACACTTTGATCAGCCGCCTGAGACAGCCAGAATATCCGTTTCCGCTGACAGCCGGTACAAACTTTACGTCAATGGCATGTATGTAGGCAACGGCCCGTTAAAAGGAGACCGCTATCGCCAATATTATGAGACGTTCGATATAAGCCGGTATCTTACATCGGGGGAAAATGTTTTAGCCGCGTATGTTCTGCGGTTTCCACCTGACGATCGAAAAGCCGTTACCTTTGAGACAGGGCCTGTGTCGCTTATGAGCAACAGCAGAGGGGGATTTTTTCTGCAAGGGGAATCGGAGGTTCGCTTTGATACGGATGAAAGCTGGAAAACAAGCTTGGATCCTGCCTACACCTTTGTACACTCCATCCAAAGCCGGTATGCAGGTGATATGGAGGAGGTGGATGGCAGAAATGCTTTGTCGGGCTGGGAGAGGCCGAGCTTCGAGGATAGCCAGTGGGAAAGGGCGGTCTGTGTTGGCGCCGGGGATGGAGTAACCCCCTATGGCGTCGTGAGCGGTTGGCAGCTGACGAAAAGAACGATTCCCCAGCTGTATGAAAGGGCGGTCGCCCCCATCGCATGGCGGTCCTGTGAGGGACAGATGGATTTTAGCCCATTGTTGGAAGACCAAGCCGTGGAGATCGCACCTCACACGCAGTGCCAGGTTATACTGGACATGGGGGAGCTGGTGACAAGCTATGTGCGGTTCCGGATGGAGGGCGGAAGAGATAGCCGGATTCAGCTATTGTACAGTGAGTGCTATGGGGATAGAGACCCTGCGACAGGAGAAATCCGGAAGGGAGACCGGACGGATTTCCTCCACGGGGATTTATACGGGGAGACAGACGTATACTGGAAGGGAGATGGGGACCAGTGGTATGAGCCGTTTTTCTTTCGAACCTTCCGCTATTTGAAGATCTCCATCCGGACAGAGGGCCAATCCCTTGTTCTAAAGCAAGCCCTCTTTCGCATGACAGGGTATCCCCTGGCGATAGAGACGAAATTCCGAGCCGATGAGCCGCAGATACAGGGGATGTGGGATATCAGCGTGCGGACGCTGGAGCGGTGCATACATGAGACCTATGAGGATTGCCCGTATTATGAGCAAATGCAATATTTGATGGATACGCTCATTGAATCCGAGATCGCCGGCTGCCTTTCCCGGGATGACCGCCTGACACGAAAAGCGCTGCTGGACTTTCACTCATCGCAGCGGCCAGACGGGATGGTGACCTGCAATTATCCGGCTTCCTTTGTCCAGATCATCCCCGCCTTTTCCATTTATTACATTGATCTTATAGCGCGCCATTACGAGCGCTATGGAGATAAGGGAATTCTGGAGCGATATCTGCCCACGGTCCTGGGCATCTTGCAGTATTTCCATGAGCGCCTGTGTCAGAGAACAGGATTGGTCCGACACCTGGGATACTGGGAATTCATTGACTGGGTTGACGGCTGGATGGAGAACTATGGAAGTCCAACGGGCGAGGGTGAACCCTATTGCTTTCTCTACAGCCAACTTTATGCCTATGGACTTCTGACAGCAGCCCACATATGCAAGAGCTTGGACTTACCGGATCTGGCTTTGCGTTTGAAAAAACGTCATCAACAGCTTATCTGCGCAATCAATCGGCACGCTGTAGACCCGGAAACGGGGTTATACCTGACAAAACCTGGCGATACACGTTTTAGTCAGCACGGGCAGCTATGGGCGGTCTTGTCCGAGTGTGTGGAAGGGCAGAGGGCCAAGGATATAATGATGGCATGCGTTCGCAATCCGAAGCTCTTAACCTGCTCCTACTCCATGACCTATTATCTATTTCGCGCGTTTGAAAAAGCTGGCGTCTATCCCTACTCAGGATTCATATGGAATTCGTGGAAGAAGCTCCTGGCCTGTCACGTGACAACCTGGCCGGAGGATCCGGTGACGCAGCGGAGTGAGTGCCACGGCTGGAGCGGTCTACCCGTCATAGAATTTATCCGGTGTTCACTGGGCGTCCGCCCCGCAACGCCAGGGTTTGCGGCCATTTTGATCGCGCCCTGTGAATTTGACCTCGGCGGTATGGAAGCCACCATTTGCACAGCGCAGGGGCCGATATATGCCCGCCGCACAATTGTGCGGGAGGGAATGGTGTACAGAGCGGAGTTCTGGTATCGGTTTCCCCGCAAAATGCCGGTCCACGTCGCGCTCCCGGGGCAAGAATATGATACTGTCACAGAGGAATTGCACCTATGCTTTGACTTTCCAATGTCAGAGATGTATGAGGAGGGAACCGTGTGAAAACAGCTTTTACGCCGAAAGGCGTATCAGTGGAAAATGGAGCGAAGCGGCGGCTGGGCGTCAGGCTAAAGCTTCATTATCAACTTTTTATTATGCTCCTGGTGCCGTTGGCTTTTATCCTGGTGTTTGCCTACGCGCCCATGGTGGGAGCGGTCATCGCATTTAAGAATTATAATTTTAATCTGGGAATCTGGGACAGTGAGTGGATCGGATTTCGCAATTTTATCAGGTTTGTCCGATATCCTCGATTTTGGAACCTTATCCGAAATACGCTGATGCTCAGCGTCTACTCCTTAGTGGCCGGGTTTCCTATGCCGATTATTCTGGCGCTGTCGTTGAACTGCGTTCGAAACCGATATTTTAAAAAAACAGTGCAGATGTTGACATACCTCCCCTATTTTATTTCCACAGTGGTCCTGTGTGGTATGCTGTTTCAGTTCTTCAACCCGCGAATTGGATTTTTAGGCCAGCTCATCAGCAGGAGCAGGGGACAGTTGACGGACATCTTCCTAAATGCAAGATCCTTTCCACATATTATGGTGTGGTCGGGGATATGGCAAGGGATGGGTTTCTCTTCCATTCTGTATATATCCATCCTCGCCTCCGTGTCGCCGGAACTCCATGAAGCCGCGATCATCGATGGCGCAAGCCGGTTCCAGCGGATTTTGCACATTGATTTTCCCGCGCTAATTCCCACGGCGACGACGATGCTCATCATGTCCATGGGCGGAATTCTCAACACGGGATTTGAAAAGATTTTGCTTCTTCAGAATAACGGAAACACCATGTATTCCGAGGTCATCGACACCTATGTCTATAAAGTGGGGATGACGGCGACGATCCCGGACCAAGGGTATGCGACGGCCATCGGCCTGTTTAAATCGGTCATTGGATTTATTTTGCTTCTTATAGTGAACGGTATTGCGGCGAGAGTGTCCGAGAATAGCCTTTGGTAGGGGGGAAAACTGTGGGAACGAATTCAATCAAGAGACGGAGGCAGCGCGATATTGCCAAGGATAAGGCGCTGTACACCTTTAACTATTTATTTTTATTCCTGATTTTGGTCATCGTTGGGTATCCCCTGCTGATCGTTGTCAGCAATTCGCTGAGCTCTCCGGAGGCGGTGACGGGGGGAAAGGTTTGGCTTTTGCCTGTGGATTTTTCCTTGGCGGGATATCAAGCGGTCTTTCAGGATAAATCCATTGTCAGCGGATTTCGCAATTCTTTTTTCTAGATGATCGTC
>JAHZBS010000054.1 GCA_019423265.1 Clostridiales bacterium | reverse complement strand
TCCTTGTACGTTCCGTTCGCCAAAACGCTCGGCATGATGTCGTCCTTTTCATCCCAGGCATTAAAGTACTCTGTAATGGGCTGATAATGCCCCATCTCCACGCGGCTGGGGACGGATAATATGCCGTTCCCGATCAAGTCCGGCCCCAGCCCCGAACTGAACATGGTATTCAGTTTCGTATCCATGGCATCTCCGATGGCCGCCTCGTCATATTGAATTTTTACACCCGGATTGGCATCCTCAAATTTAGAAATCAGCTCTTTCCAATACTCCCCCTCGCCCTGGTCATTGCCAATGCGCACCAAAGTCAAGGTCTTATCTTTTCCTCCGGACGCGCTCTCTCCGTTAGCCGGGGTGCTCGTCTCATTCTCCTTTTGGCACCCCGCCATCGTTGCCCCACAGGACAGCAGCAACAGAAGCGCCAATCCCATCGATATGATCTTTTTCATTGTATTCTACGTCTCCTTATAGTTTCTTGCCTTCGACCAATTGCTTTTTCAGCCAGGGCGACTTGGCGAAAGGATCTCCCTGCCGTATCAAAGCGTCGTACAGATTTTTTCGCATACTGGCCAAAACTTCTGTATTCTGTTCCATTGGATATGCGATCAGATTATGGAACTCTCCCGGGTCCGCGTCCAGGTCATAGAATTCGTCCATATCCGTTAGATTCCAGATATATTTCCAACGGCCATCCGTAATCCCCCGCTGAGTGAACAGCCCAAACTGCTGGCCGTTGGATGTGAAGACAGTGTAATTCGGTCTGGCAGGCTGTTCCTCTCCGGCCAGCAGCAGCAGAAGGGATAGGCCATGACGGACTCCGGAAGGCGGCAGCTCCATGATCTCCTCAATCGTCGGCGGCAAATCCAGGCAGTTCGAAACACAGCGCTGAACTCGAATGCCACTGGGAACGACGCCGGGCAGCCGCATGATCAGAGGGATGTGTACCACGTCCTCATACAGAATATAGTGTTTGTCTAACATGCCATGTCCGCCGCAGGTGTCCCCGTGATCCGAGGTAAAGATCACCAGCGTATTCTGCGCCAGACCCAGCTCCTCAAGATGAGCGAGCACCCGGCCTATGGCGTCGTCAAGTTGGCTCACCATACCATAATACCGTGCTATGCAGTCCAGATACGCCTCCCGAGAGGTCTGTGTCAGATCCCAGTTCACCAGCTGTTGCCGCTGGATATAGGGCTTATTGTCCATGGGATCGCCAAAGCTGTCCCACGGCTCAATATCCGCGCCAGTATACATCGAGGCAAAGGGTTCGCTCGGCCGACAGGGAAGATGGGGGTCTGCAAAATCCCACATGAGCAAAAACGGAGCTTCCGCCGCAGCGTATTCATCCAATAGCGCCATGGTTCGCCGGGCCATATAATGGGTTCGAGAATCTTCCAGAGGCAGGGGGCTCGCCTCCCCCATCCAACCGCCTGTATATTGGATATCGGGGTAGGTCGTCCGGACATACGCCTCATATTCTCCGAAGGGAATATACGTCTCGTATCCAAAGGCGGCGGGAGCTTCCTCGGGGGATGCGTGCCACTGCCCCACCAGGGAGGTTCGATATCCCCTCTCAACCAGCGCGTGGATCCAAGACGGATCGTTTCCTCTGACCGTGTTAGTTGGAATAAAATCATAATTCCACAGCGCGCCGAAACTATCCGCGCTGCGACCAGACAGCAGAGACTGCCGGGCCGGCGCGCACACAGGGATCGGGGTGTAGGCCTTGGAAAAGAAGGCCCCCTCCGATGCCAGGCGGTCAAGATTCGGCGTCGAGATCGAGAACCGCCCGGCATAGCCTAAAGCGTCATAGCGGAGCTGATCCGCCATGATAAACAAAAGATTCGGCTTTTTACCACACATACGAAGGATCTCCGTGCAGATTGGGGAGCGCCTCCGGAATCACAATGGCGCCTCCCTCCTCGAAGGAGCGAATCGCCGCAAAGGTGTACTCCAGCGTCGCCAGGGCATCGCGTCCCGACGCGCGCAAATGTTCCTTGGGGACCCCATTGGTTACGTCCTCCAAAAATGCGTGGATACGGGTTGGGAATGTAGAGCCAAAATCGGTTATGCCCGTGTTGGTCACGATGGGCTCCTGGAGGTCCTGCTCCTTTTCTTTACCCGGCCAGTAGGTCAACTTCTCAACACAATTCTCAATGCAGAAAGTACCCTTCGTCCCCGCCATCTCAAAACTCCACCAGCCGCCAAGGCCAAAACGCGCGTCCCCTCTCTGGGAAAGCAGGTAGCCAATACTGCCGTTCTCAAAGCGGACATGCACCCCATTGATCGAGTACATGAGATCATCCGCCTCCTTGCGGACGCCCGGCTTATCCATAAAGCACTGGACATGGGTGATATTGCCTCCATAATGCCGCATGACGGAGAAGGGATGCGCCAAAAACGCCTTTACATGGGAGTACGGCCTCTGCCAGCGGGGGCTGGACACGCCTCCATAGGTGGCGGAGCTCCCATCAAACCCCATCTTATGGAGAATGTACACAGGTTCCCCAATCTTGCCATCCTTGATCAGCGCGTCAGCTTCATAGGCAGGCGTTGTAAAATAGTGGTTTAGATTGCAGCCGAGATATAAATCCTTCTCCGCCGCAAAGCGAACCATCTCCCGCGCTTCCCGCACATCGTTGGAAATAGGCTTTTCCACGAGCACATGCTTTCCCGCATCGAGAGCCTCCATGGCGGGCACATAGTGCCAGCTTCCATTTTCATAGCCGGAGGTTGTCACTGAAACGGACTCGATCTCCGGGTGGGCGGCCAGCATTTCCTTCAGACTATAATATGCCGGCACTCCAAACTTCTCCGCTGCTGCGTCGGCCTTGTCTTTCTTCACGTCGCACACGGCGACAAGCTCTGCCAACGCATCCTTCTGATAACAATCGGCATGGGTATTTCCGATGCCACCCATACCAACGACCGCTACTTTTAAAGCCATATCAATTCTCCTTTGCTCTCTCTTCGTCGGATATTCGCTTAAAGGCCGTCGGCGAGATGCCGGCCACCTGCTTAAAAAGCCTTGAAAATACGGAACTATCGGAAAAACCCAGTTCCGCCGCAATTTCTGCCACCGGCCGGTCTGTGTCTTCCAAGAGCTCCATGGACTTGGCGATACGAAAATTCCGGGCATACTCCGCTGGCGTCAGTCCCATGGAAGCCTTAAAAAGCTTCGCCATGTAATCCGGGGATAGCTGCGCTGCCTGCGCCATGTCCTTGACGGTCATATTGGCCGTATAATGCTCTTCCACATATTTTAATACATTATAGATCTTCGAAAAATTTGCATTGTTCTCCAACAGAATGTTGCCGGACTCATGATACACCCGCGCGTAGAAAACAAGGAAGTCCTCCAGCAAGCTTTTCAGCTTCAACTCCCACCCCAGTTTCCGCTCCTCCCTTTCGGCCATCATCTTATTGAGACACGTCTTGAGCTTGAGGCGCTGGGCGTAATCCAAATTCAGCTTCTCGAAGGGAGACTGGCTGAGCAACACATCCTTCATCCCGGGAAGGGACAGAAACATATCCATGCTGTCCCGCAGCGCTTCCGCCTCAAATAAACAGTTATACAGCTGTGTATTGTACGCGCTGACGTAATTGTGCGGTTCATTGGGCCGAATCAAAAACCAGTCTCCCTCCGATACGATGGAGGTGACTTTATTACACGTGTGGAGTGCAAACCCGTGATCGATATACACAAACTCGAAAAATGTATGGCAGTGCGTTGAGCCCTTTCCATGGTGCAGATTTGCCGTCACGGCGATGGGAATCACCCCCTCGCCTGTCATGGACGTAATCGTCATCGGCGTATCCCGCATAGGCTCCCATTCCTTTCTGCGGAAGATTATTGGGTGATGGATTTGACCCGGACGGGCACCCCTGTCTTGAGGGACTCAATGGCCGCATGGATGACCTGGCTGGCGCGATATCCATCCTCCCCGGATCCATCAATCTCATCAGGGCTACAGCCCGCGTCCACCTGATTTACAAAGGAGGCGATCCGGTCCGCAAACGTATCAAAGAATTCACGGAACCCTCCGAAAACCGGATTGGTGTAGACTTCCTTGATCAGGTTGCCGGCCGGATAGAGCGTCGCCTCCCGCCACATATCCTCAAAAACCAGCCGGCCTTTTGTCCCCGCCACCTCACAGCGCTCCATGGGATGTCCCCTCTCAATGTCGTAGGAACTGGTCAAATGTCCCACCGCCCCATTCTCAAACCGCATATTGATGGAGGCGGTAGACCAGATGTCCCGCCCTGGCGCTTTCATGGCGTAGCAGTGGACTTCCTCCACCTCCCCGCAGAAATACCGCATAATATCTACGCTGTGAGGATTGAGCGCCTTCAAGTGGTAATACACCGAATCCAGCGGCATAAACTTTCCGATCCACAATGCCATATTGACAAAGAGCAGATCGCCAATCTTGCCATCCCTCTGCCATTGTTTGGCCGTCCTGGCCGCCGGTGTAAAGCGATGGTTTAGATCGATCCCAAAGCATCGGTTCAGCCGCTTCGCCGTGTCCACCATCGTCCGCGCATTCCTCAGATCATTGGAAATAGGCTTCTCACACAGCACATGAGCCCCCGCTTCCAAAGCTTGAATCGTCGGCTCAAAATGATCGCTGGAATACTCGTAGCCGCCGGTTGCCACGCTGCAAATATCAGGTTTTAAGGCGTCCAGCATCTCCTGGGCGCTGTAGAACGCCGGCACGCCATACTTTCTGGCCGCCGCGTCCGCGCGGTCCGGCTGCCGGTCGCAGACTCCAACCAATTCCGCGTTGGGAAGCGAAGCGTATACGGTGGCATGGTTATTGCCGATGGGCCCCATGCCAATAACACAGGCTCTCTGCATAAACTCACCTTCTCGCCTAATTTTCCGCCAGCCGCGCCTGAATCTTGCGCGCTGTCTCCGGATCCCCAATGTGAAGCCGGTTGTATGCTTCCTCGGAGGATTTGAAAGGGCCTCCCCCCAAGCCGTGCCAATTTAGATTGGTATACATGGGATTCTCACGCCCCACTTCCTTCTCCCGCTTGGCAATGAATGCCTCCATCCTGGCCTTCAGGCATTGCACCACCTCCGGATTTTCATCCGCCACATTGTGGTATTCCTCCGGATCTTCGATGAGATTGTAAAGTTCCAACATCTCACGAAAATGGAAATCCGGCTCCAAGGCTACAATCAGCTTCCACTCAGGCGTGCGCCACCCATGCTTGCGCTCCCAGGTGCATTCGGTAATATAAAATTCCGGCTCCTCCTTCACCGGCTGCCCCTCCAACAGCGGGAGCAGGTTCCGCCCGTCATATTGTACGCCCGTCTCAATCTCCATGAGGGACAGGAGGGTGGGCATTACATCCTTCAGATAGCAGGTATTATCAAAACGGCAGCCTTTCTTGATCTTCCGGCCATACCGGATGATCAGCGGAACCGTCAGCGTGCAGTCATACAGCCCGTGATGGTCAAAATAGCAGTCGTGGTCGTACAGCGTTTCCCCGTGATCGGAGACAAACACAACGACGGTATCATCCTCAATGCCAAGGGTCTTCAGCTTTTCCAGCACCACCTGAATGCAGGCGTCCATGTACGCAATGGCCCCATCATACTGTGCGATAATGTAATCCTTATCCGTACAGCCCTCCGGAAACCACGTGTAAAAGTAGTCGCAGAAGGGTTTAAAATTATACACACAGTCCAGAGAATGATTATTTTTGTCAAAAGCGTCCGCCTGATAAAACATATGCTGGAAGGGGGCCGGGGGCAGATAGGGCGAGTGGGGATCCATATGGCGCATAAACAGGAAGAAGGGTTTATCCTCCTCCGCCAGCCGGCAGAGCTCCGGGATGGATACGTCGTTGAGATTTTCCGCTTTGTGAGCGCGCCCATCCTCATGGTCTGCTCCCCACCCCGCAAAATTGATGTATGTATCAAAGCCTCTAGCCGCGGGATTCCCCTCAAACCCTACGCATGTGGTATTGTATCCGTTATCCCGCAGAACCTCCGCCAGAGTACACACTGGCTCTGCGATCTGCCCTTGGTGCCGCAGGGCAACCACATTGGTGCCAAAGCAGTCCATCCCGGTCAGCAAGGAAGAATAGCCGGATGTGGTGGGGATATGAGGGCTATAGCAGTGATTGAACACCATGGCATCCTGGGCATATTTTGTGATATTGGGGGTTGTCTGGTGTTTGTATCCGTACAGACTCATATGATCTGCCCGCAAGCTGTCGATTCCAAATAATACGAGATTTGGTTTTTTGTTCATAGCTCTTCTCCTTCTATTGTTAGCCTCGCGCCTGCAACTGTTTCAGACAGGCGTTCATGTATCCATAGCTTTCCGCTGCAATCGTAGATGCCTCCAGCATCGTCAGCTCCGGCCCGATTACTTCCAGGCAGACAGGGCCATCGTAATGTCCGTCCACCATGGCCTTGAAGTAATCAAACAGATTGATATCGCCACGGCCGCACGCCTGTAAGCTGGGGACTCCGGGAGACGGTCCCGCCCCCTTACAGTCCCGTATATGGACATGTTTAACCCGGGATAAGACCGCGGGCAGCGCCTTTTCAGGGAGCTCTCCCGCACGGTAGATATGGCTGGGATCCATATCGATTCCAAACGCCGGACTGACGATGGCGTCCATGGCGCGGAGGGTGGTGGGGGTATTATAGATGGCAGCGCCCACATGGGCTTTGACACATAGGGTCACGCCATAAGACTCTGCCATTGCGGCCAGGTCCGCCAGCGTCTCCACGCTAGTTCTCAATGTCTCCTCATCGCCGGACTTTCCACCGGGTCCTACATTGACGACGGGAATCCCAATCTCTGCGCAGGCCTCAAAGGCCTTTTTCAGCCGCTCTCTGTCGAGGGATGCCACCTCTGTGGACAAAAAGGCAAGCCCTTCCTCCGCCATCACCTCCAGAAGTTCTGCCTTCTGCGCCTTCCAGTCATCCAGGTTCAGATGCTCACACATTCCTTGAATGGCGGATATCTCCAGTCCGTCGTATCCTGCCAGCTTGATGGCCTTCGCCGCTTCCCGGAAGGGAAAGGCCTTGAACAATACAGTGTTAACGCCCAATTTGATCATCGATCTGCACTCCTTGTTATGTATGGTTGCATGACTCGGTATGCCATCCGGCACGCCGTCTCTCCCCATTCGTGGCCGCCGGCGGATCCAACCGGTAACCGCAAAATTAAGGATTTGTATCGCTCCATCGTTTTTACACGCACATTATAGCTTCCCCATTTTTAGATTGCAAGCCATATTTTTTAATTTTTATAAATGAGAGCGGAAATTGCAAAATCACCCCCGGATTTCGCCATTCTAAAAAAACGCCGTAACCGGGGATCACAGCGCTCCAATCCCAACCCGGCGCAACAAATCTGGTCACAATCGAATAAATAACTCCATCCCGTCATATATTGGATAAAAAATGAAGGATGGTACCTATCTATGCTTACTTCTCTCAACTCCGGACCGGCGGTGGCATCCCCCGCTCCCTACCCCGCCATAACCGTAGACTGTCAGAACCCCCAGTACGCCCTTTTGATATCACAAAATCTGTCAGGCCCACAGGGGGAGATGACCGCGATCTATCAATACATGTACCAAGATTGGATTTTAAGCGCCCTCCACCCAGAAATTGCCGCTATATTAAAACAAATTGCCAAAGTGGAGATGCATCACCTTGACATTTTCGGTCAGCTAGTGTTCCTCTTAGGCGGAGACCCCCGGTGCCAGGCACGGCCAAATGTGTATCGATCCGCGTGGAACGGCAACATGATCAACTATACAAGAGATGTGAAAAAAATCCTCTCCTATAATGCATTCACGGAGCAGACCGCATTCGACACCTATATGTCCCAGGCGGAGATGATACAGGATGAACATGTATCCGCCCTTCTGACGCGCATCGCCCAGGATGAAAAGATTCACATACAGCTTTATCAGGATTTGCAGGATATGGTATAGACGCGAGGTATCCCGGGATGGCGTAAAAAGGTTTACACTCCCTTTTTATTTTTCCACCTTCCGCTGAGAAATCTCCACGCAAAGATCGACGCCCGCACTAACCAATCACATGTCATGGCAATCCAGACTCCCTTGACCCCCATGTTGAACCCCTGTCCCAAAAGATAGCTCATGCCAATGCGGCAAACCCACATGGAGACGATGGAGACGGCCATGGGAAACTTCACATCGTTGGCCGCCCGAAAAGCGTTGGGCAAGGTGAAGGATGCAGGCCAGATGACCATGCACAGCAGGCTGTGATAGACCAACAGCCATCGGGCCAGTTCCATAGTCTGCGGCGAGAGATGATAGAATTCAACAATCGGCCGCTGCGCGAGCAGAATTCCCATATTTAATATGGCCATCGTCATATAGGTCAGCAACATTAATTTTTGAGTATATCTCTTTGCCTGTTCGTACTCCCCGGCCCCCACACATTGGCCCACCACTGTCACCATTCCAAGTCCGATGGCGATTCCCGGGATGCATTCCATGGACACCACCGTGTTTGCGACCGCATTGGCGGCAATCGCAACGGTTCCGAAGGAAGCGATTAGGCTGGAGGTCAGGATTTTGCCGATCTGAAACATGCTATTTTCCAGCCCGTTGGGCACGCCGATCCGCATAATATTTTTGATCATGGTTGGCTGGAACCGAATTCTGTGGAGCTGCCGCACAGAGACGGGGTTGTTGCGATTGCGAAGCAGCACAAGCATCACCACCGCGCCCAGAGCGCGGGATGCCAGGGATGCGATGCCCGCCCCTGCGACGCCCATGTTGAAGATGTATATCAGCACGGCATTGCCAGAGACGTTGGCTAGATTCATGGTGAGGGATGTGAACATGGAGACTTTGGAATTCCCCATGGAGCGGAATAAAGCGGCGCCTGAATTGTACACAGCTAAAAACGGATACGACAGCACAGATAGGAAAAAATAGGTCTGCGCATTGGCCATGACATCCGGCTCGATGGAGCCGAAGATCAGGCGCAGAAGCGGCTTTTTGCACAGAAGAGATAGCGCCATGATGAGAAGCGAAACGGCCGTGGTTGACAGAATCAGTTGCTTTGCCGCTGCGTTGGCGTTATCATGATCCTTCCGCCCCATATACTGAGCTGCCACCACCGCTCCGCCGGCCGCCAGGGCCGAAAAGATATTGATGAGTAATACATTGATGGTATCCACCAGCGAGATGCCGGACACCGCCGCCTCCCCCACCGAGGATACCATAACCGTATCCGCCATTCCAATGGTGACCGCCAAAATCTGCTCAATCACCAGCGGAATGATAAGTCTTCGCAAATCCTTTCCTGAAAACAACATTTTATGTATCCTCTCCCTCTATCCCAGCCGTTCCGTCCTCAGCTCCGCGTTCCCTTTCCTCTAGATGGAAGTAGTGTACCAGATGCAAAACCTTGCGGCGAAATTCTCTATAAGAAAAAAGCGGCCTATCGGCCGCTGTAAAGGTCTTAAACACCGCCATTACCGATCCCGGGGGATGAGGCGCAGTGTGAAAGCAAAGGTCTCTTCGTTGAACTGATACTGATCCATAAGCCTGGGCCCGCAGCTGTTGGATCCGATGCCGCTAACGGCATAATCCAGACACAGCACGGTATTCTCATCTTCCTCCAGCTCAAAATTATGCGCCTTTTGCGTCAGCTCCTCCTGCGCATAGGGCGAGATGGAAAAACTCATGGGCTTCGACGATACCGCCTTAAATCCAGCGCCGTTACCATCCCATACTTCAACAGACGCGCACCCCCAATGGCTTCCATTTTCCTGGGGCTTAATATAGTCTACGTGATTCTGCGCCGCCGTGGTGGTAAAGCATCCCCAGTGGGAAGCGCGGTGTTTATCCACATAACTTTCCAGAGGGCCGTAGCCGAAATATTTTGCCGTATCCATGTCCTTCGGCAAGAACAGGCGAACGCCGAACCGGGGAAGGTATGGCATGTCCATCTCCTTTTGACAATTCATGGCCATGTCCAAGCGCCCTTCGCCATCGATGGCGCACCGCATACGGATCTCCAGAATTTTTTGCCGGACAGGGGGCGCCAGGGATAAATGGCACTCAATCACAGCCAGTCCGTCCTCCACCCGCGCCTCGGTGCCATAGACTCTCACAGTCGCCCGGTCATAGCCAGCCTGCTCCCACTCTTGGCGCACAGTGCGGTCATTGTCGGTGGGCGCTCGCCAGACGTTGAACTCCATCGGTTTTGCAATCAGAGCCTGGTTTTGGAAAACCAATTGGGAAAACTGGCCGGCCACCTTATCGAAGACGTACCGGAATGTGGGCCCGGCAACGATAACCTGACGGTTGGTCTCCGTGACCGCCATAGCCGCAGAGCCCTTCAAGGCTTCCATCGCCATCGGTTCCTCCGCCAGCAACAGCTGATCGAAGCCCAGCTCGTGGCCCTCGCCGTAGAAAGGCGAAGCCTTCGCCGCCCGATAGACGAGGTTTAGATACCACCTTCCGCCGCCGCTCACCTTCGCGTCGAAGCGGACTTTTGCCCTCCCGTGGGGCGGGGCTTCAACACCCTCGAACATCCCCTCGCTGACAGGGACTCCATCCCTCGTCACAGTGTAAGCGATCTGGGCACACTCCTCAAGCCGCGTAAAGTCCAGCTTGTTCTCAAATTCGATCCATCCCTCCTCCAGCAGGCGGGCCCGGATTGGGCGGATGACATTTTTATATTCTTTGAGGCCATTGTGAGGCGTGCGGTCCGGAAACACCAGGCCATCCATACAGAAATTGCCGTCGTGAGGGTATTCCCCGAAGTCGCCGCCGTAGAAATATTTCTTTTTGCCATCCGCCGTCTTCCCCATGTACACACTGTGGTCACACCACTCCCAGACAAAACCTCCCGCAAAGCCGTCATACTGGTCGATCAAGCGCTGATAGTCCTCCGCATCCCCAGGCCCGTTTCCCATGGCATGGATATACTCACAGAGGATATAGGGCTTATCCGTTCCGGCCCGCAATTCCTTTTCCAAATCCTCACAGGCGGGATACATTCTGCTGTATACGTCCAACATAGAACAATCATTTACGTGATCCTTCGCCTGGGGATGATACCCCTCATAGTGGACGAGGCGGTCCGGATCATAGGACTTTACCCAGCGGCCAGCATTTTCCATATTCTCCCCGTAACCCGACTCATTGCCAAGAGACCAGATCAGCACCGCCGCACAGTTTTTATCCCGCATGACATTGCGCTGCACGCGGTCTAAGACCGCCTCCATGAACCGCTGGTCACGCGCTAAAGCGCAGTAGCTATCTTCATAGTCTTTTCCGATCATAAATATGGAACCGTGGGATTCCTGATCCGATTCTGCAATCATGTAAAATCCGTATTCGGAGCAGAGTTGGGGGAACCAAGGGGCATTTGGATAATGGCTTGTCCGAATGGCGTTGATATTGTGCTGCTTCATCAGAGTCAGGTCCTTCAAAGCCTGTTCCCGGCTGATAGCGTATCCGGTGACAGGGTCGCTGTCATGGCGGTTCACACCGCGGAACTTAATGGGCTGCCCGTTGAGACAGATGCAATTCTGACCTCGAATCTCCAATTTCCGCACGCCAACCTTCTGCGCAATGGTCTCCCCCTGGCTCTCCAACAGAAGCGTGTACTGCGCCGGCTTCTCCGCGTTCCAGAGCACAGCGTCCTCCACGGAGAAGGACACGGTATCGCCCTCCGCCGCCGTATCCCCGACGACGCGGCCTTCTGGGTCGAGAAGCGCTGCCCTCACCGGCACCGGCGTATCAAGATAGGACAAGTCCACCCGGATCACGGCGTTCCGGTATTGGGCATCCAGATCGGTGTGGACAAAGAAATCGCGGATATGGTGAAGAGGCCGCTCCAAGATGTAGACATCCCGGAAGATACCCGACATCCGCAGTTTATCCTGGTCTTCCAGGTAACTGCCGTCGCACCACTTCAGCACGGCGGTGACAATGACGTTCTCCCCCTGTTTGACAAAGCCGGTAATGTCAAATTCGCTTGTCGAGTGGCTCACCTGGCTGTAGCCCACAAAAGAGCCGTTGATCCACACATAAAAGCAGGAATCCACACCCTCAAAATTCAGATAGTACCGCATGGAGTCTTGTTTATTTAGTGTAAAGCACCTCCGGTATACACCGCAAGGATTTTCCAGGGGCACATAGGGCGGATCATAGGGAAACGGATATCCCACATTCGTATACTGGTGGCGGTCATAACCATAGTTCTGCCATACCGAGGGCACCGGAATCACGTCCTGGCACAGGTCGTCCTGGAGCCAAAACGACTCCGGAAGATCTACGACGGAACTGTAATATCGAAACTGCCACATTCCGCTCAATAGCATCCGGCGTTCCGACTGGGCTCCATCGCCCTCCAATGCCGCTTCCCGGCTGGCAAAGGGGATATAGTAAGCGCGATTGTCCATGGTCCCCACGTGTAAAATCGCTGGATTCTCATAATATTTTTCCATTTCGTTAACACTGCCTCCTTCATTCAACGCGGTGATTACCCCTATTATACTAGACTTCTACCGGTTCTTCCATTCCCTCATTTGTCGTAAACATGCACAAAATGATACAATCCATCCAAATACCCCTAGACAAACAGGCGCGGATCCTATACAATGAAAAAAACTGGACGTAAGCAAAGGAAGGTGATGGATATGGAGCAATCCTCCGGCTATTACTACCCGGATTCTTTCGATCAGGTGGACCTGGAGCACCCCTTCTCTGTCTACAGCTGCGGCCGCTACAAAT
>JAHZBS010000053.1 GCA_019423265.1 Clostridiales bacterium | reverse complement strand
GCCGGGAGAACACCATGGAGGATGTGGACTATATTTTGGAAAAATTGCCGCCCATCGTAGAGCGGCTTCGGGCGATGTCGCCTTTGTATGAGGACTTTATCAAGTCGCAGAGCTAAACAACCAAAGATTTCTGTGGAAAGGTGGACGAAAGATATGTATTCGGAGAAAGTCATGGATCATTTTATGAACCCGCGCAATATGGGCGAGATTGAGGATGCGGACGGCGTAGGGACTGTTGGAAATGCAAAATGCGGCGATATTATGCGGATCTTTTTGAAGGTGGAGGACGGCGTGATTCAGGACGTCAAGTTTAAGACCTTTGGATGCGGCGCCGCAGTGGCAACCTCCAGCATGGCCACCGAGATGGTCGTAGGGAAAACCGTGGAGGATGCGCTGAAAGTTACCAATAAAGCGGTGATGGAGGCGCTTGACGGCCTGCCGCCGGTCAAGGTACACTGCTCGCTGTTGGCAGAGCAGGCTATCCATGCGGCGCTGTGGGACTATGCGCAAAAGCACAACATCACCATTGAGGGACTGAAGCCGCCGGTGGAGGATATCGAGGAGATTGAGGAAGAGGAATAGGGGTGCTCTGAGGGGTACACGGAGCAGGGACAGGGCTGAGAGGTGAGGAATCCGGCGCTTGTCCCTGTTTTTTATAACAACCGGTCCACATCGACAATGGTTTCATCTAGATAGCGAGTGATTGTTTTTTTGGCATTCTGAAAATACGTTCCATTTAAACGATAATAGATTTCCGGTCCAGACTTGCGAGATTGGATTATGACTAATTCGTCCAAGAGATCGTCTATGTATCGTGAGATCGATGGACGGGCCAGTTGTAAGCGGCGGGCCAGCTGTGACACAGTTAATTCTTTGTCGCGCAGTGCATTAATGATCTCAACTTTTACTGGATGTCCCAGCGATGTAACAATAGATTGCATGGTCACGTGACGATAATGCAGCAAGCGGGAAAGAAAGACGTGGCAATCACATCCGAGGATATAAAGGTAGTTTCCATTTTGGGACAAATACTTAATAATACACTGATTTATATGGCATACGGAGTATGTCTGGTTCTCCAGTGGAATTATATCCGCTTCACGGGGGTCCATGAGTCTCTTTCGGACCAGAGGCTGATTGTCACTCGATATAAATTTCTCAAGGACATTTAATGTTTCGGGGTTGTGGGGTGCGCGGTAGGCGGATATGAATGGGATAAGCCGTTTACAATATGCAACCATCTCATCCACCAATTGATTAAAATGCAAAAGCATATCCATAAAATACTGAACTGCGAAGGTTTCACTGAGAATAGCCAAAGCCCGAGCAACCATTTCCCCAGTTGCTAGACATAGCTTTTGTAGATCTTCATTGTTAAAGTAATTTCCGAAATAATAAGTCATAATAAATTTTCGAAAGGTAGTTTTATCCAAAAGAGCTGAATAAAAGCGATCTAAAGAAAAGTTGAATAAATCACAATGTGTGTTTAGATATGCGGTGGCGGGACAACAATGGAAGCCGTCGTAGTAAAAGAAAGGAAATAGAGAATCAGGGGGATCGGGAGGATTTGCCGATGATCTTAAGTCATCATAATGAGATAAATATACCTTTTGCTGATAAAAATTAAGGTCGACAGGGTGAGCAAATATCTTCTTTCTACAGAAAAAAACGACGTTGTAAAATATCGTATCATGGATCAAACCAACGGGCTCTTGTATGTCCACAGTGACCACTCCACTCCAATTCAATAATTTATATTAAGAGTATCACATAAATGTAAATAATACAATAAAAATAGAATTCTATTTTAAGGAACCGTTTTTGTCTCTCTAGATGGCAAACCCGTGATAACGAAGATGATTCAGTTTTTCAGAGAATAGCAAGCACATCCGGTGTCCGTACACCCGGCAATTTTTATTTGTTGGGATTATCCCAAACCCTTTGCTCTGTGTTGATTATTGTCGTAATTTAATTATAAATATTTTTCGAATGTTCCGCATGATACGTTGACTATGATCATAATTATGAGTATAATATTATTGAGTTATTGTGACGAGGTGTTTGAATGGACTATATTGCTGAACTCGCTGCCATTGCCAAGGAGCATGGCGGTATTATTGAAACAAAAATTGCAGCGCAGCATGGCATCTCAAAAGCCATGCTCTACAAGCTGTGCAAAGAAGATAAAATCCATCGCATTGTAAAGGGGCAGTACATCCTTCCCGACGATATGGAGGATGAACTGCTGTCGATAAGCAAGCGGTCAACACGGATAATATTCTCTCATGAAACAGCTCTGTTCTTACATGGCATTTCGGACAGAACACCTTTTGAACATACAATCACTGCACCGTCCGGATGCATCCCTTCTGCGGCGATCAAAGCAGAGTGCAAGGTGTACTACATCAAGCCGGAGCTGTTCGAGCTCGGCAAGACTGAACTGAAAACGCCTGCCGGTAATCTCGTTCCCTGCTACGATCTGGAACGCACCATTTGTGATGTGATCCGAAGCCGTAATAAGCTCGGAACGGAAACTTTATTGGCGGCGTTGAAACTGTATGCTGCCAATCCCAAGAAGGATTTGAACAAGCTCAATTCTTACGCAAAGAAGATGCGTGTGGCGAACGTATTACGTCAATATTTGGAGGTGCTTCTGTGAGCAAAGCAATGAGCCTGAAAGCGAAGATCCGCAACATTGCCAAAAAGAAAAACATCCCGGCTCAGGTGATCTTGCAGAACTATATGTTTGAGCGGCTGCTTGTCCGCCTTTCTGCCTCGGAGTATAAAGAGAAGTTCGTTTTGAAGGGCGGTATGCTGGTGGCCGCCATCGTCGGTCTGGACAACCGGGCAACGATGGACTTGGATACCACACTAAAAAATCTGCCCTTGACACCGGAAGCAATCCGCAGTGCATTGGAGCAGATTTGTGCAGTTCCTTTTGACGATGGCGTGGTATTTGAAATCGGGGCCATCTCACCCATTCGTGAGGATGATATTTACGGCGGCTACCGCGTGGCCCTGACTGCCAGATTCGACACCTTGATCACTCCTTTGAGCATTGATGTATCTACCGGCGATGTCATCACACCTCACGCGGTGCAGTACAGCTTCACGCAGATTTTTGATGACGAACAGTCCTATGAACTGTGGGCATATAACATCGAAACTGTTATGGCTGAGAAGGTGGAAACCATCCTGCGACGCGGCGTGTTCAATACTCGCCCTAGGGATTTCTACGACGCCTACATACTGGCTACTACACAGAAATTTGATAAAGCTGTGTTTGCTGAGGCGCTGAGCGCAACTGCCAAGCATCGCGACACCGCAGAGCAGATTGCAGATGTATCAGGCATCCTGCACAACTTTGATGAAAGCCCAGAGTTGCGCACCATGTGGGACAAGTACCGCAAGCAGTTCGCTTACGCGCAGGATATTACCTACGAGCAGATTATGGATGTGGTGAGGACTCTGGTTGGGTAGTTATTATCAGCGACCCTGACTCGAAATCGTGGAGGTTTCACTGAGAATGGCCAAAGCCCGAGCAACCATCTCCCCAGTTGCTAGACATAGCTTTTGCAAATTTTCATCATCAAAGTAATTGCCAAAATAATAGCCCCTTATCCAAAAGCAGCGAAATAGAAAATATTAGTATTTTAGTTGACATACAGATGGCAAACCCGGAACGACACATGATTTTGCACAAGGAGGGGAAAATACAGGCAGGTTTCTTGTTTTTGTATGCCTTCTGTAGTATAATGAGGGGGATAAGGAGGCAGCTATGGCGAAGAAAAAAGTAGTAGTTGGGATGTCCGGAGGCGTCGATTCTTCCGTTGCCGCATATCTCCTAAAAGAACAGGGCTATGATGTTATCGGCGTGACGATGCAGATCTGGCAGGATGAGGATCGCTGCCACGTCGAGGAAAACGGCGGCTGCTGCGGCGTCTCCGCCGTTCGGGATGCGTCGGCTGTGGCCCAGGCCCTGGGGATTCCCTATTATGTGTTGAATTTTAAAGACGTCTTTCGCAGCAAGGTGATGGACTATTTTGCGCTGAGCTACTATCAGGGCAGAACTCCCAATCCCTGCATTGCCTGCAACCGGTATGTAAAATGGCAATCGATGCTGCAAAAAGCATTGTCCCTGGGCGCGGATTTCATCGCCACCGGACACTACGCGCAGGTGGTCAGGCTTCCGAATGGGCGCTATACGCTAAAAAAAGCGGATCACGGCAAAGATCAGACCTATGCCCTCTACAACCTGACACAGGAGCAATTGGCCCGCACGCTTATGCCCTTGGGCAAGTATACAAAAGCGCAAGTCCGCGCCATAGCCGAGTCTATCGGGTTACCTGTGGCCAACAAGCCGGACAGCCAGGAGATCTGTTTTGTGGAGGACAGGGATTACGCCGGCTTCTTGACACGGTACACGGGAAGGGAAGCGGAACCGGGTCATTTTGTGGATACCCAGGGCCGCGTCCTTGGCAATCACAGAGGAATCATCCATTACACCATCGGACAGCGAAAAGGGCTGGGAATTGCACTGGGCCGGCCAATGTTTGTCGTCGAGATCCGTCCCGAGACACGGGACGTTGTCCTGGGGGAGGATCAGGATTGTTTCTCCGCCGGGTTGCTGGCAGACGACTGCAATTGGATGCTGCTCTCGGATCTTGCGGTTGGGCAGACGGAGAGAGTCTTGGGAAAGATCCGGTATTCCCATGAGGCAGCGCCGTGTACCATTGTCCGGCGTGGGGATGGCCTTGTAGAATGCCGGTTTGAGGAGAAGCAGCGGGCCGTCACGCCAGGACAAGCCGTCGTCTGGTACCGGGATGGCTGCATTTTGGGAGGCGGCTGTGTTTTACAGCGCATTGAGAAAGGGAGGTTCACATGCAGTATGTGATTATTGGAAATTCTGCTGCCGGCGTATCAGCAGCGGAGGTGTTGCGGAAAGCAGATGCCGAATGCGATATCACCATCGTCTCGGAGGAAGAGTACCGTGTGTATAATCGTCCATTGATTGCCCGGTATATGGGCGGTGAGATTGGGGAGGAGAAGCTGTGGTACCGCCCGGATAGCTTCTATGAGGAGAAACGGATTCACCTGTACAGGGACACCCAGGCGGTGAGGATCGACCCGAAAGAGAAATACATCTTTTTATCCAATGACGATCAATTGCCCTATGACCGGTTGCTGCTGGCCACAGGGGCGCAGCCTTTCGTTCCTCCTATGGAGGGGCTGGAGAGCCATCCGAACTTCCACACGTTTCTTGAACTAAAAAATGCTAAGCGGGTAAAGGAGACGGCCGGCGAGGACACAGAGGCGGTGATTCTGGGCGCTGGGCTGATCGGTTTGGAAGTGGCGGAGGAGCTGCGCCATTACACGAGGCGGCCGGTGCATGTGGTGGAACTGGCGCCGAGGCTCCTTCCCACCATATGTAATACGGCGGCCTCGGAGATCCTTAAGCAAACCATGGAAGCGAGGGGAGTCGTATTCCATCTGGAGAATACAGTGACGCGCGTGGAGGGGACATGTCTCCATCTCAAGGATGGGGCTAGCCTTCCATCACAGCTTTTTATCGCCGCTGTCGGCATTCGCGCCAATGTGAAGCTGGCGCAGACGGCGGAGGTGCAGATCAATCGGGGGATTGTGGTCAATTCCAGGATGGAAACCTCTGTACCGGATATTTACGCGGCCGGCGATGTTATCACCACCGTCGATCCCGTCACAGGAAAGCCTGCGGCCATTTCTCTATGGTCAGCCGCCTATGCGCAGGGACAGTGCGCTGGCAAAAATATGGCGGGGCAGAGTGTGGACTATTCGCCGATGCCCATGGTCAATGATATTGCATTTTTCGGAGTTCACGTTATCAGCGCATTGGCCTCCAATACAGAGGACCCGGAGGCCACAATCTATGAGCAGAGGTGGGACGACGAGTACCGCCGTGCTGCGGTCAAAGATGGCCGGCTGCTGGGATTGCTGGCCATCTCATCCGGTGAGAAGGCGGCCGGCGTCTCCAAGAAATTCCGAAAGGCTCTCTCCGCAGAATTCGTTTCTCAGGAGTTACTTGACGACTTGTTGGCGGTACGCGAATGAGCCGCTGGCCCTATGCACTTATCGCCTGGTATCGGGACGCCAAGCGGGATCTGCCGTGGCGCAGGACAAAGAATCCATATGCCATCTGGGTATCCGAGATCATGCTACAGCAGACGAGAGTGGAAGCGGTGATGGGCTATTACACTCGATTTATGGCAGCGTTTCCCACCATAGCGGATCTGGCCCACGCCGGCGAAGATATGGTGCTGAAGCTGTGGGAAGGGCTTGGCTACTATTCGAGGGCGAAAAATCTCCAGCGGGCGGCCAGGATCATCTGTGAGCAGTACGGAGGGGTTTTTCCGTCCGAATATGAGGCGGTGCGGGCATTGCCGGGCATCGGGGACTATACCGCAGGCGCCATTCTCAGCATCGCCTTTGACCAGCCGTATCCCGCGGTGGATGGCAATGTGCTCCGCGTGATGGCAAGACTGTATGGCATCCGACAGGACATTCTGTTGCCAAAGACGAAAACAGCGATTACGGATATCCTAACCCAGTGCTATCCCAAGGACGCAGCCAGCGACTTTGCGCAGAGCCTGATGGAGTTGGGAGCCATGGTTTGCATCCCTCAGACGCCTCGGTGTGGACAGTGTCCCATCTGCGGCCAGTGCTCCGCTTACGCCACAGGAATGCAGGCGGAGCTTCCTGTGCGGCGAAAAAAGGAAAAGCCCCAGGAAATCCAGCTGCGAATTGCCGTGCTGCGCAATGAAAAAGGACAGGTGTTGATGGCCCGCCGGCCGGATACGGGGCTCCTGGCGGGGCTCTGGGAATTCCCCGGAGTCGAGGCCAGCACGGAAGCGGAATTTGAGCAAAGGATGCGGGAACACTATGGTTTGCAGATCCGTCCCATCAGACATCTCGTCAACGCAAAGCATGTATTTTCCCATCAGGTCTGGCAGATGCAGGCCTATGATGCCAGGCTGGAGAAGCCCGCTCCGCCCCTCGAGACCATGCGGTGGGTTGGCGAGGAGGATCTGGACACCATCGCCATTCCGGCGGCCTTTAGCAGAATCCGTCAGGTCGTGTTTGAGGAATTGATGTAAAGGACCGATACGAAGCCCAAGAGAAAATTAGGCTGTCGCAAATTTAATTTTGCGACAGCCCTTTTGGCATCTTTACAAGCATTTATCTAACATTGTACGGCGGCTAGCTCATGGATGTGTCCCGGTACAGAATCCCTTCCAGAGTAAAGGAGGAATCCGTCTGGGTAAAGATCAGCGTCAATTCCTTCCAGTCCACGGCGCCGGGGGACATATAGCTGACGGTCTGCGCGCCTGGGTATACCTCCCGGATCTGCGACAGGGCATCCGTCTCATTGGTGGAGACTGAAGCCTGGGATAGAAAGTCCACGGGGTATAAGAATTTATCGTAGTATTCTGCGGGCGTCATGGAGATATCTGCGCCGCTCCCCGGATAGCTGCCGAAAACGATAGAGGCGGTGCCGGACAGCCAAGTGGAGAGATTTGATTTGGAGATGACCACATCCGACGCGGTGTCAACACTGCCGGCCGGGGAGAGGCGCAGACCCGCGTCCCCCACATAGGAGCTCAGAGCGCCAAAATCCTTCTGTCTGAGCGCAGCCATAACAGACTGAGACGCGGACTCAAGGGTTACAGGTTCCTCCGGGGAGCTCTCTACCTGAGAGCTTTCGTCCTCCTGCGAGGACTCATCCTCCTGCTGACTCACATCGCTAGCCTCAGAGCTTTCCTCGGGTATAGACTCCTCCTGGGACGATTCTTCCTGGGACGAGTCATCCCCAGAAGAGTCGTCCGGCAACGATTCGACGGCAGAGCTCTCCTCCGACGACGAGGCGGAATGATCCTGAAAGGGTTTGACCAGCAGGTACACGATGCAACCGATGAGGAGGAGCAATATAAGAATAAGCAAAACCCTTGACGAATTTCTTCATAGTTTCGGACCTCCATTTAAAAATTTACAGCTTTATTGTAGCACGCCCGTCCGAGAAATTCAAGAAAACTCCCGCTTTGTTCAAAAATCTGTAAGATCCCAGCGGCGAGAGAGCCTGTGGAGATGGAATTTCCGCTGTAAAAGCATTTGACAGAATCGGAAAACAACGGTAGAATATAGGAGTCCGCTGTTTGAGGCCCATTGGCTTTTGCGCGGAGGAATGGAGGAGCAAGATGAAGCTTTCCAAACGAAATAAGACGTTGCTGACGATCATCGGAATCTCAATTGTTTTATTTGTCGCCATCTTAAATCTGGGTTCCATCTTTACGGTGCTTAAGTCAGGGATCGCGCTGGCTCAGCCCATTCTTGTGGGATGCGCCATTGCCTTTATTTTGAACGTATTTCTGAAATTCTTTGAGGAGCGCGTCTTTCGGCGTTTGCAGGGCCCTCAGCACAAGATCTGGAATAAAATTCACAGGCCCGTCTGCATTACCCTAACGATGCTCGTTGTTCTTGGGATCATCCTAGTGGTGATCCGGCTGATCCTCCCGGAGTTGGTGGAAACCATCAATACGCTTGCGGACAATATTCCCTCGTATATCAAGCAGATTCAGACGTGGATCGAGCAGGCGATGGAGGCGCTCCATATTTCGGAGGCGACTTTCGCCGATGTGGAGATCGACTGGAACAAGCTGAGCTCCATGGTAGTGGATTTTCTGAAGAACGGATCCGCCCAGGTGCTGACGGCCACATTCACCATCACCTCCTCTATTTTTAGCACTGCTGTGAATTTTATTATGAGCGTCATATTTGGCATTTATATACTGGGACAAAAAGAAAAACTCAGCCGTCAGCTGAAACAGATTCTCTTCGCCTACTTGCCCAATGCGAAAGCCGCCAGGGCATTGGAAATCGGCCGTCTCTCCAATCGCATTTTTTCAGCGTTCGTATCGGGACAGCTGACGGAAGCTGTGATCATAGGCGTTCTGTGCTTTGCCGGCATGACCGTCTTTCAAATGCCCTATGCCCCCATGATCGCGGTTCTGGTGGGCTTTACGGCGCTGATTCCCATGTTCGGAGCCTTTATCGGGACCGCCATAGGCGCCTTTTTAATCCTGATGGTCAGTCCAATCAAAGCGTTTTGGTTTGTTATTTTCATTATTGTACTACAGCAAGTGGAGGGAAATTTAATCTACCCTCGCGTCGTGGGGACGTCGGTGGGGCTGCCGGGAATTTGGGTTTTAGCCGCCATCATAGTCGGAGGAGGGGCTTTCGGCATGATCGGGATGCTGGTCAGCGTTCCCATCGCCTCCGTCCTGTACTGTCTGCTGCGGGAGTCTGTTGGAAAGAGGCTCAAGCGAAAGTCTATGTCCCCCGAGGCGCTGGAGGAGGTTGGTCAGATTGGAGGTAAACAAAATGAATCCGATGCATCGGTTTCCTAAAATACCGGGAAAAGCGGTGGTGGTCTTTTCGGGCGGCCAGGACTCGACAACCTGTCTGTACTGGGCGCTGCAAGTCTTTGACGAGGTGGAGGCCGTTACGTTTTTTTATCAGCAGCGGCACCATCTTGAGGTGGAGGCGGCAAAACAGTTGGCCAAGAATGCGGGAGTCCGGCATCACGTACTGGACGTGTCGGTGATGAATCAGCTGGCGCCCAGCTCGTTGACGAGGGAGGAAGTTCCGGTTCTCTCTGCGGAGGAGGCCCAGGAAGGGCTCAGCAAGGGGGAGCTGCCGAGCACCTTCGTGCCAGGGCGCAACATGGTATTCTTAACCTTTGCGGGCATTCTGGCGCGGCAGGTGGGCGCGAAGCATATTGTAGCGGGTGTCTGTGAGACAGATTTTTCCGGGTATCCCGACTGCCGGGACATGTTCGTCAAGAGCCTAAATGTGACGATGAATCTGGCAATGGAAGAGTCCTTCGTCATCCACACGCCCCTCATGTGGCTGGATAAAAAGGCGACTTGGAAGATGGCGGATGACCTGGGCGTGCTGGATATCATAAAAAATCAGACCTTGACTTGCTATAACGGGATTATGGGGGACGGCTGCGGGATATGTCCGTCCTGTTACCTGCGCAGGCGAGGATATGAGGAATATATGGAGAGCAAGCATGGTACAGATTGCGAAAGAATTTGAATTTGAAGCGGCTCACCAGCTGGAAAGCCATGACGGGCAGTGTGCCAATATCCATGGCCATTCCTACCGGCTGCGGGTGACGCTAAAGGGAATCCCCCGTGAGCAGGAAGATGCAAAAGAGGGCTTTGTCATTGATTTTAAGGAGCTAAAGCAGAGGGTCAAGACTGCATTTTTGGATGAATGGGATCACGCTTTTCTGGCAAAGGGCACAGAGGCAATTCTGCCCCAGATGAAATCGCAGGGGCTTAAAATCGTGGAGCTAGGATTCCGGGCCACGGCGGAAAATATGTGTCAGCACATCGCATGGCTGCTGTACAGACAAGGTCTGCCTGTGGACTCGGTCCGGCTATACGAGACGAGGACAAGCTACGCACAGGTTGCCATGGAGGACCTGATCCGCCAGGGGGGGCCTTCCTGCTATAACAGGGAAAAACCGGTTTACCTGGACGGAAAGCTCCCGGTCAGCGAAATCTTCGGCCCGACGATTCAGGGTGAGGGGATGGCCATCGGACAGAAGAGTTTATTTCTGCGGATGTATGGATGCGACGATCATTGCAGCTGGTGCGACAGCACATATGCGTGGGATGGGCGGGAAGCGCCAGAATACTGGACTGTAGAACAAATTGTTCAAAAAATCCAGGAGCTGGGACAGCCTTGTGGATGCCGCTATATCACCCTGACAGGGGGAAATCCCTGTATCCATGAGGGATCCGCCATGAGCTCTCTCGTCACAGTCTTGAAGAGATATGGCTATCACATCGGGGTGGAAACCCAGGGGACAAAGAATCCGGATTGGCTGCTGGAGACGGACGCTGTGACCATCAGTCCGAAGCCGCCATCCAGCGGAAACCCCACATCCGCCGCCACTGTCCTGCCCCTGGTACAGCGGCTACAGCAGCATCGGATTCCTTTTTCCTTTAAGGTCGTGCTGTTTACGGAGGATGATTTTGCTTATATCAAACAGATGTACCGCCAATTTCCAGGGCCTGAGTACCCCTGGTATGTTCAGCCGGGAAATGGAAATTCAAAGGATACGTTTGCGCTCGCCCAGGCGGTTGCGCGCTATGAGGACATATGCCGGCGGATCTTGCAAGATCCGGAGTTAACCTGGGTCAAGCCCTTACCCCAGCTGCACACCTGGCTGTGGGGAAATGAAAGGGGGGTGTGAGTGTGGATACCCAATTTTCAGAAAGAGAGAGAAAGAAACTAATGGCGTCAGGCATCGATCCGGACCGGTTTTCCCGACAGGAGCAGCGGGATATGAAGGAGCAGATCCTGCCGGCGTTTCAGCGGTTGATTGAAATCTGCGGCGATGATCCGACACGGGAAGGGATGGAGGACACTCCATTTCGGGCTCTCAAAGCTTTCTTAGAGTATACAAAAGGATACGGGACAGATCCCGCGGATCATCTGGCCACAACGTTTCCAGCGCATAATCAGGATCTGGTCCTGGTCCGCGACATTGAATTCTTCTCCCTGTGTGAGCACCATATGGCCCCGTTCTATGGGAAATGCCATGTGGCCTATATCCCGAGACAGAGGATAACCGGGCTGTCGAAGTTGGCGCGGGTGGTGGAGGGCTACGCCAGGCGATTCCAAGTGCAGGAGCGGATGACAGAACAGATCGCAGACGCGGTCATGGACCGGCTGGATGCGCAGGGCGCTATCTGCGTCATTGAGGCCCGGCATATGTGTATGGCCATGCGGGGCGTGTCCAAAACAGATGCCGTCACAACAACGTCGGCCATACGGGGAATCTATAATGAAGATTCCGACCTTCGAATGGAAACGATGAATCTGATCAAAGGGTAGGAGACGAGTATGCAGGGAAGAAGTAGAGAAGAATTATCTGGAATACATTTCCTGGGAAATCAAAAAACGACATATCCTGTCAACTATGCCCCGGAAATGTTGGAGACATTTGTCAACAAACATCCCGATCACGACTACTGGGTAAAGTTTAACTGCCCAGAGTTTACCAGCCTGTGCCCAATGACGGGACAGCCGGATTTTGGCTGTGTGTATATATCCTACGTGCCAGATCAGAAGATGGTGGAGAGCAAATCCCTCAAGCTGTACCTCTTCAGCTTCCGCAACCACGGGGATTTTCACGAGGATTGCTGCAACATCATCATGGAGGATCTGATTCGCCTGATGGAGCCCAAGTATATTGAAGTTTGGTGCAAGTTCACCCCCCGGGGTGGGATCAGTATCGACCCTTACTGCAACTATGGACGCCCGGGAACGAAATACGAGGAAATGGCGGAGTTCCGGTTCCGCAGCCATGATCTGTACCCGGAGAAAGTGGATAACCGGTAGGGGGTTACGTCCGGCTGCTTTCTCGGACGATGAGTTTGCCGGGAATGATGACCTCATCGGGAATCGGATGGCCTTGCAGCCGCTCTTTCATGAATAGATGCGCCGTTCGGGCGATGTCCTTCTGGTTGAAGGCGATGGTGGATAAAGCCGGGGTGCTCCTCCGGCTTTGATCGATGTTGTCGATGCCGATGACTTTGACTTGCTCAGGGATTTGAACGCCCCACCGGGTGAGCTCTTGCATGGCGCCCAATGCCATCATATCGTTGCTGGCGACGAGGCCGTCAAATTCGACGCCCGTTTCTAGGAGCGCCCGGATTCCCTTTGAGCCGGAGGAGAAGGACCAGTTTCCATCCGCGATCAGGGCGCTATCCATGGATACGCCGGAGCCCGCCAGGGCTTCCCGGTACCCTTCCAGCCGGTTCCGATTGACAGAATCATCGATTCCATTGAGAAATATGATTTTGCGGCAGCCCTGCTGCAACAAGT
>JAHZBS010000052.1:9662-13142 GCA_019423265.1 Clostridiales bacterium | reverse complement strand
GTCAAACCCTCGGATCAGGTTGAAATTTTCGTGAATCCTTCTGTGGCGAAAGACTCCAAACATCTTTTCCGGCAGCGGCCTCTTGGGGATGCCGTAGTGATAATACAGGCCGGCCTGGGCTCCCCAGCAGATGTGAAGGGTTGACGTAACGTGAGTCTTCGTCCACTCCATGATCTCGCAGAGCTCCGGCCAGTACGCCACATCCTCGAATTCCATCATTTCCACAGGCGCGCCGGTGATAATCATGCCGTCAAACTTTTGATCCTTCACCTCGTCAAAGGTTTTATAGAAGGTCAGGAGGTATTCTTTCGACGTATTCTTGGCCTCATAGGATGAGATGGCCAGCAGGGTAACCTCCACCTGCAAAGGCGAATTGGCGATGAGCTTGAGGAGCTGCACTTCCGTCTGCTGTTTCAGGGGCATCAAATTTAGAATTGCAATGCGCAGTTCACGGATATCCTGGTGGATCGCCCGTTCCTCCGGCATGATGAAAATCTGTTCCTTCATCAGGATCTGGGCGGCCGGCAGGTTATTTGGCACTTTAATAGGCATGGTATTGCATCCTTTCTGTGGAGTAAGATGGAAAACCCCTTGCCGCTAACAAGGGATCGTCCACTCCATATTTAGAACATCGGGATTACGGCTCCGCCGTATGTGGTTTCAATAAATTCTCGGACTTCATCGCTCTCCACCGCTTTGATCAGCGCCTGGATCTTGTCGGAATTCTCTGTGCCGCTGTACACCGCAATGACGTTGGTATACTGTTTGGCGAGATCGGAGCTGCGATCCTCCTGCACTCCCTCCAACATATAGGAGATCACATCCCCTGACAGCGCATAATTGGAATTGATCACGGCTAAGGCCACATCGTCTAAGGCTCGGGGCAGCTGTTCAGCCGCCAACTCGGAAAATTCGAGATTTTTCGGATTCTCCACGATATCCAGCGGGGTGGCTTCCAGCCCGACTCCCTCCTTTAGCTTGATCAGCCCCTGGGCCTCAAGCAGATTCAGGGCTCTGGCCTCGTTGGTTGTATCGTTGGGGATTGCCACCGTGTCGCCCTCCTTGAGCTCATCCAGCTTGGATATGGACTTGGAGTAGGCGCTCATGGGCTCAAAATGGATGTACGCAGCCGCGATGAGCTTACCATTCTTTTTGTCATTGAAATCCTGCATGTAGGGTTCATGTTGGAAGTAATTGGCGTCCAATTCCTTGTTGTTCAGAGATTCATTGGGCAGCACGTAGTCTGAGAATTCCACGATCTCAAGGGTGTAGCCCTCCTTCTCCAGCAAAGGTCTGGCGGCTTCCAGTATCTCCGCGTGGGGAGACGCCGTGGCCCCGATCTTAATTGTCTTGTCTTCTTTCTTGGCGCCGCAGGCCGACAAGCTGACGGCTAACAGCAGCGCAAGTGCAAGATAGCATATTTTCTTCATAGTAAAATCCTCCTCTATTTATTTCGTTTATCAATCACCCTCGCAAGGGTGTTAAACGCAAACTGAATCAACGCCACGATGATGACCAACAGAACGACGGTTATCCACATGACGTCGCCCTGATACCGCTGATAGCCGTAGCGGATGGCGATATCCCCCAGTCCTCTCCCGCCGACGGCCCCCGCCATGGCCGAATATCCCACAAGCGTGATGGCCGTGATGGAAACCCCGCGGATAATGGACGGAACGGCTTCCGGAAGGCACACGTGCAGAATGATTTGCAGGTCGGAGGCCCCCATGGCCTTGGCCGCCTCAATCACGCCCCGGTCCAGTTCCTCCAGGGAGCTCTCCACCATCCGGGCCACAAAGGGAATCGCCGCCACGATCAGCGGCACAATGGCCGCCGTCGGTCCAATGGCCGTCCCTACGATCAGCCGCGTGAAGGGAATGAGGGCTACGATAAGGATAATAAAGGGAATCGACCGGCCGATATTGACGATCCAGGACAGAACCGTATTCAGCCCCCGATTGGGCCGCAGATTGCCCTTCTGCGTTATGTAGACCCAGACGCCAAGGGGCAGCCCAAACAAATAGGAGAAGAGGGTGGACATGACCGTCATGTAGAGAGTCTCCAAAGTTCCCTTTGCAAGCATGGGAATATAGTCAACCATGATATCCACCTCCCAACCCTAGCAGGCGTCTCGTGGCCTCCGCCTTGGGATTTGCCATGATCTCGCTGGTATCCCCCTGCTCCGCCACACGGCTTAAATCCAGAACTGCCGTCTTGTTGCACACTTGCTCTACCACGCCGATCTCATGGGTAATGATGACGATGGTAATGCCCATCCGCTTGTTCAAATCCTGTAGGAGCTCTAGGATGGAGGCCGTCGTAAAGCTATCCAGGGCGCTGGTCGGCTCGTCCAGAAGCAATAGCTCTGGATTGGGCGCCAACGCTCTGGCAATGGCGACCCGCTGTTTCTGGCCGCCCGAGAGCTGAGAGGGATACGCCCCCTCCCGGTCCCCCAAGCCCACCACTTTCAGCAGCTCCTGCGCCCTCTCGCGCCTCTGTGCTTTGGGCGTTTTGGAAAGCCGCAGTGGAAATTCTACATTCTCACGGACCGTCTTTTGCATCAACAGATTATAGCCCTGGAAGACAATCCCCAGCTTTTTTCGCTGCTCTTTCTGTTGCGCCTGTGTAAACGTTGACACATCCCGCCCCTGGATCCAGACCTTGCCGCTGGTGGGCTGCTCCAGCATCCCGATCAGGCGCAAAAGCGTGCTCTTTCCCGCCCCGCTCATCCCGATAATGCCGAATATATCGCCTTTCCCCACATGGATCGAGACATCCTGCAAGGCTTCCTGCCTGCCGTTTTTGCTCTCGTACACTTTCGTCAGGCCCTCTGTACGAATCATGGCTCCACATCCTTTCCGGAAAATAAAAAACTCCCATCCCCTGTCACAGCCGAGGACGAGAGCGAACGCTTCGTGTTACCACCTTGGATTCGCGCCTGCCTCACAGCAGACGCCTCATCAAGTACGATCCGGCGGGACACACAGACGCCGGCTTATACCCTACCGCTATAACGGGCGGACCCGTCGCCGTCTCAACCCAAAAGTCTCAACCGCGCTGCTCAGAGGCCATCTTCACCACTGCCGTGCCTGCTCCCTCTCACCGCCTTGGAAGCTCTCTGTCAGGCCGTATCAGTGCCTACTCTTCTCTTCATTGCATCGTTTTGTAGAATCCATTATACCAGCCATATGGGCGTTTGTCAAGTTTCGGACTCTGCAAATTACCAATTCCAAGTATCAGCATCGCCTTCAAGGCCCCACCACAGGCGAAATACCCGATTTCTCACCCCTGCGCTCAGAATACACACATCCTCATTGCACACAGTCCCTTTATATAGGCCGAAGGTATCGTAATCCGTATCCAAAAGGCGGATGGTATCGAGCTCAACGCCGTGGTACTGGCTAAAAGCCTCCACCGCTTTTTCTATACTCCGATCCTCCCACCCTATGAGCTCCCAGACGGGATCCTCCCCGTACATGG
>JAHZBS010000052.1:0-9652 GCA_019423265.1 Clostridiales bacterium | reverse complement strand
ATATTTCTCGTCCATCACTTGGAACTCATAGACATAGAATTGAAAATGCCAGAAACTGTAGCTGAGCGTGGAATCCTCCAGGTCATGGACCGTCAAAAACTGGGGGTCCACACCATACTCCATGGAGGCAAAGGATTCGGGCAGAATTCCTAGCTGGACCCACTTATCCATTTCCCTCTCACAGGCATCGAGCGCCTGTTCCATCGTCAGCTGGTCCTTCTCCACCGGACCGGCCAGGGGCACCGACATAGCCTCTTCTCTGCCAAATAGAGTAAAAAGCCGCCTCTTCTCTTCCTCCGTGATACTGTACTTATACCCCCCATCCGCCGGATTAAAGCTCTCCTCATACACGCCGCTCACCAGCGCATCCTCCGCCTTCTGCATCATAGAGCCGGGAAGCCATATGGATATGGCGATGACCGCGGCCAGCAGCATACCAGACAGCCCATACCGAATCACACCGCTACCCTTCATACGCCCTCGGCTCCTCCCCCGCATCGATCTCCAACTCCAGCCATACCCTAGTACCCTTTCCCACTTGACTCCAAAAGGTTAAATCCGTACCGTGAAACCGCGCGATCTCCCGGCACAGCGATAGCCCGAGACCGGCTCCATGCTGCTGCCGGGCCCTTGACTTATCCACCATGTAAAAGGGCTCCTGAATCCGCCCAAGTTCCACTTCCTCCATTCCGCGCCCCTCGTCCCGCACCTCGATCCGATAGCGCCCGCCCTCGATGCGGCCTTCCACTGTGATGGTCTGTCCCGGCTGGGAAGCCTTTCTCGCATTATCGATCAGATTGAGAAGCAGTGTCTTGACCAGATCCGGCTCTGCGTATACCGCAGCTTTCTGTGCCGAGGCGCAGAGGACAACGCCCGCCTGCTCACCTGCCGGGCGAAAAATGTCGCAGACGGACTGTAACAGCCACTCCGCTTCCACTCGCCTTTTTGAAAAGTCGCCGCGGCGCAAAACAAACAGATCCAGCAGCTTGAACGACAGCGCCTCCAGGCGCTTTCCCTCCCCGAAGATATAGTTTGCACAGACAAGCTGCTCCTCCTGGGACAGAGGGCTGGACCTGAGCATATCCGCATATCCGATGATGGAGGTCAGCGGGGTCTTTAACTCATGGGCAAAATTTGCGGTGAACTCCTCCTGCCGGCGGGCCGCCTCCTCCAAGGACAGGATTTTTTCCTCCACCGCCTGGGCCATGCGGTTAAAATCCTGGGCCAGCTCAGACACCTCATTGTGTCCCCGGACAACCACCCGCTTGTCGTAATCCCCCTTGGCAATCTCCCGCGTTCCGGCTGAAAGTTTGCGGATCGGCCGTGTTAAAAAAAAGGAGAGCAGCCAGATCAAAATCGCGCTGACGGACAGAATCAACCCCGTCAGCTGGACGAGGACTTCCATCTGACGGCGCCTCGCCCCAAAAATATCGGAGATATCGCGGCTCAACTCTAGATATACCGTTCTCTCCCCCGCCGTCACCTGACAGGCGATGTCAATCCGGTATTGGTCCTCTTTTCGCACGATCCGATATCGCCCGCTCCCTTCCTGCAGGCCATCCAGGGAGATCAGGTCCTGTTCCTCCGGCGTGCTCTGATATAAAACGCTGGCGTCCGTTCCCCGAATCCAAAATGAATACGTGTGGGGAAGGCCGCTTTCCTGTAATTTGCTGCCGATGCCCTCGATCTTGTCGTCGGTCAACTTCCGCCCAGGCGTATTGGCCACCGCCGTCTCATAGGAAAAACGAATAAAAATCAAGTCCTCAAAGGATCGCTTGACCTCCCGATTCATGGTCGCCGTAAAGCTATCCTCCACCAGGTAATACCCGCTTGCCGACAGAGATATGGCGACAACGCACAGGATCGTGACAAAAAGTTTCCAACCAAACCGCATCTTCGGTTCATCCCTCCAACCGGTATCCGACTTTGTAGACTGAGCGGATTTTATTCTCCCAGCCCATCTTCTTTCGCAGGCGCTGCACGTGCAAATCCACCGTTCGGCTGTCCCCTATGTATTCGCTCTCCCACACCCGCTCAAAAATCACTTCCCGGAACAGCGCAATGTTCCGGTTTTGAACAAACAGCAGCAACAGCTGAAATTCCTTCATTGTGAGCGCCACGGGCTTTCCCGCCTTTTGAACGATCCGGGAAGCCGTATCTATGGTCACATCCTCAAAGGTGATCAAGCGCTCGCTCTTGTGGTAGCGCCTGAGCACCACCTCCACCCTGGCAAGCAATTCCACGATAGCAAAAGGCTTGACCAGGTAATCCTCGGCGCCTAGGTTGAGTCCCTTGACCCTCTCCTCCACAGACCCCTTGGCCGTGATAAAAATCACGGGTATCTCCAGCGTCCGAATATAGTCCATCAACTCGTACCCGTTATAGCCTGGCAGCATAATATCCAGAAGAATTAAGTCATACCGCTTCTGCTCCAGGATATCCGCCGCCTGCCTCCCATCATGTACCATCTCGCAGAGATACCCCTTGTTCGCTAAATTCATTTTGATCAGGTCCGCGATGGGCTTTTCATCTTCTACAATCAAAATCCGTGTCATGCGTATTTCCCCAATCTCCCTCATTCTATCCTCTATTCCGGAGCGTTAGCGACGGGGCGAAGAGAAATTTGCGAAGGCGATTTCTCTTCTGCCATAAGAGCTATTTGTGGCGCTCCGGCACAAATTGCCGTGTAAGCTTTTCAAGCTTATTTTTCACACTCTCCTCTATCCTACCCTCGAAATGTATCATTTTTGTATCGAGCGGGCAAAATAGGGAGAAAACTGCCAGAATTTTATTGAACGATTCTAAAAAAAATGATATACTATAATACATCTACAAATGCATTCCATCTAGTATTCTACTCCATTTCCCTGTGGAATACAATAGAATACGCTTGGAAATAAAGAAAGGAGGGCCCGTCTTGTTCAAGGAATTGTTGCTGCGCCTGTCTCGCCGCCTTCGCCACGACGACATCACCGCATACGCAGCGCAGATTACGTTCTACATGGTGCTTTCCCTCTTCCCTTTTCTTCTTCTTTTGACAAATATCTTATCCCGCTTAGATTTTGCCTCCTTTGATCTGGAATCCATCTTTGACATGCTCCGCAACAGCTATGTCATCCCCAGCGCGGCCATCGATGTGATTGAGACGGTTTTTTCTGAAATCCGGCTTGTCAACAACTCTCTGTCGCTCTACATCGTCGTCATCATCTGGTCCGCCTCCCGCGGCGTCCGCGCTATTATGACAGGTATGCAAGTGTGCTACCGAACCCGCGAATCCCGCTCCCTTGTGGTCAAATTTTTGCTCTCGTTCTTTTATACCATCTCCTTTGCCGTCATAATCGTGCTCTTTCTGGTGCTGGTATTTTTTGGCGACTGGTTTGGCCAGCTTCTCTTCTCGTTTCTTCGTCTGAACCGGCTGTACATCTGGATCTGGAATCTCTTTCGATATTTGACGCCTGTGCTGTTCATGCTCGTGACGTATCTTCTGCTCTACCGGGCGATCCCCAACAAGCCTCTGAAATTCCGCAACGTCTTTATCGGCGCTTTATTTGCCACCGTCGCCAGCTTCCTTGTCAGTCAGCTGTTTTCAATCTACGTGGGCCGTTTCGCCAACTACTCTGCCCTGTACGGCAGCATCTCCGGCATTATCGTCATCCTCCTATGGCTGTATATCATCAGCAATATCCTCATGCTCGGCGTCGAGCTAAACGCTGTGTTGTACGAGATGGACGAGAAACCGTGACCCTTTGGTGTACCCTGTCCGGGACCGCCGCATCAAAAAATGGGCGAGTGTCAAAATCTCTCGCCCATTTTTTGATGTATCCAATTTGCTTTTTTCTCCTATCACAGCCCTTTCCGCCAGTCAAACTCCAGCGTCTCCAGCAGGCACCGCGCCAGGATCATACTTCCCACATGGTTAGGGTGAACCCGGTCCCACGACATGGAGATGGGCTCGTACTGCTGGAAATACACGTCCATCGCCGCCTGGGTGTCGGCAAACAGCACGCCGTACTCCTCCGACAGCCGCTTGACCACGTCGCCGTACTGGTCCGTGCTGGCGCGCATGGCGTCTTTCCGGTACTGCTCCATATAGAAGGGCGTCATGAGCACAATCCCCTTTACATCCGGAAGCGTCCGCTCGATGATGGCCCGAAGGTTGGCCTCGTACTCGTCCACATAGACATGCATCTCCCTGTGCAGAGGACAATCATATTGTCTCCATATGTCGTTGATCCCGATCATGATGGACACCCAATTGGGCTTTAGCGCCATGGTGTCCTCCTCCCAGCGCCCTCTGAGATCCCGGCTTGTATTGCCGCTAACCCCCATGTTGATCACCCGGATGTGGCGTTCCGGGTACACGCTGTCCAGAAGTGCGCTCACATTTTGCGCATAGCCGTCGCCCAGAGATCCCCATCCCTCGCCATAGGGCCTCGCCCGTCCACAGTCAGTGGTGGAGTCGCCCTGCAAAACCAATACGTCATTGTTCTCGATAAGCATATGTAACCTCCATTCCGTGTTTGCGTTTTCATCTCTTTAATTGTAGCGTAAAAACCTTAAAAGTCAACCTTTTTCTTGCTGCCGGCTCATGAGATATTCAGAAAGCCCATTTCGACGCCGGGATAGAAATGTTTTAGAATCTCTTCCCACCCGATCCCCGCATCGATCATCCCTTTGACCCCTTCTTGGCTCATCCCGACGCCGTGGCCATTGCCGCCGCCGTAAAACGCGATGCTGACCAGAGCGCCGTCTGTATTTTTCGTCTTTTCCATGGTAAAGAAGGCGCTGGGAAGCAGGGAATAGTTGTTTACTGTGCTTCCGTCCTTTCGATTGAGCGCGATCTCGCCTCCATTTCGGTCCACCGGCGCTAAAACGGTTCGGATGCTATTTTCCCCCGCGATTTTGACTGTCCGATCGCTCCCCACAAGCAAAAGCTCCGTTATGATGCCGCTTCCCGCTCTGGAGTAGGCATATATATCCTGCAAAACGCCCACGGATGTGACAGGTTCGCTTTCAAACACATCCCCTTTCAGCGTTTTAACTAAGTACGGCCTGGATTCGGACAGAGAGCCGAGAGCTGCTTCCACCGACGCCTGGAGCTGTGCCTGGGTCATGGTCACATTCCACCGGAACCAAGGGCTCTCCTTGTCATAGGCGTTGACGTCCATATTCTTGATAAATTCGTGGAAGGCGTCCTCCTGGCTTAGATCTCCATAGTCGCCTTCCGTGTACTGAGGTTGCCCTGTCAGATATGCGGCCGACGCCGTGGGAAATTCTTCTGTGGCTGTGTTCGCCCACACATCGCCGGCGCTGGCCGTATGCCCGCAGGAGGTGGAGAAGAAATTCGCTGAAACAGGCGTTTGTTCGTAGAGCAACAGGATTCCGCGCGTGGCCTCCACCCCTGCGATGGAGGTTTCATTTTCCGCCACGCTGTTATAGACCTGACAGCTGACGGAATCATCCACATGCGCCCCGTACTGCGCATACCGCTCCGATCCCTTCCACTGATTATAGGCGTAGCTGCGGGAACACACGGCCTGGACTTTCGCCGCCTCAATCCCGTAGCCCGTGGGCATTTCGGATGGGATAACCGCGTACAAATACTGCTCAAAGAACACCTCATTGACAAGGGTATATCCCCCTTCCTCCAGGGCGACTTCCAGATTTCCCCGGTAGGATGGATTTCCCCCGTCGCCCTTGGTCAATGACTGCACTGTGAATTTGCCATTCTCCGAGGCGGAGCAGAAGATAAACCGTCCCTTTCCTAAAAGATCTGCGTTTTCCTCCGGCGAGATGGTCACTGTCTCCCCCGCTCTGTGGGGGTATATCTCATCCCCCGCTTGTACCCAAAAATCCTGATCGCAGGTAATCGCCACACTTGCGTGGAGATAGCCGCCCTCTGCATTTTGTAGCACCACTCGAATTCGCTCTGGGAAGGAAGGGAGATCGGATACCGTCACGGCGCTGACATTTCCATCCGCATCTGTAAAAATCTCCGCGTTCTCCGCGCCTAAAATGGCATTGGTTACGGGTCCTCCGTCGGGCTGCTCCGGCGTAAAAGCCTTCGCTCCCTCCGCCAGCGTCAACCGCCCTTTCGACGTGTCCACCGTTCCGCCGTAGACTCGATAGATTTTCACCGTGTACGTCTTTTCCCCCTCAATGAGAGAGGTGTTGATACTCTCGTCGGATTCTGACGATGTCGAATCGCTTCCCTGCTCAGAATCCTTTGGACCATTGAGTTTAATATAGACGATACCTGCGATGATCAACAGAAGGGCTACGAAGATGTAAACGCCTTTTCCCGAGCCCCCTCCATTGGATCCGCGGCGCGGCCCTCTCGAATATGCCCCCCTGGAGCGGTCATAGGATCGTGGCCTGCTGGAAGCGGCCGGGCGGGCCGAAGGGCGGAATTGTCTTGGCTTTGGCGCATGGCGTCCAATGTCTCGTCTTGGTATATCTCGAAATACTTTCATGGCAGCCTCCGTTCACCGCCAACAGCGGCTTTTTTCTGGCAAGATAGCAGTAACAAGGGGGACGATCCTTCCTTGTCCTTCTTCTTTCCATATATATGGCCGGGGGCTAAAAAAAATGCATACCGCCTTTATTCAACCGCAAATTTGTTGATCTTCATGACTATGATTTGGCGGGCATTCCGCAGGATCAAAAATAGGGTTTCACTGCTCAAAACGCAACAGCGAAACCCTATCCCCACGGCGATCGATTAATACATAGTCTCAATCAGTTCGCGGACAATCTGCACGGCCCTTTTCACCTTGCCTTGATTTCCTTCCAGCGTATAAATGTCTCGGAAGATAAACTCAATCTCACATCCCTTGGCCACCCGCAGCGTATGCGCGATATAGTCCCGGAATGCCTCTTCATCCAAATCTCGGCCGACTCCCAGGAAATTCGGGCTGGGCTTGCGGGAGTAGATGACCGGCACCTTGCGGAGCGCATCTCCCATAATCTCCTCATTGCACCATGCAGAGCATGAAACCTTGCGGAGATTGGGCAGGGTGGAGAGGTACGGCTCCCAGATGGCATCCACCGGCTCACAGCAACCGTAGTACACCAACCCAAAGCGGGACGCCAACTCTTTATAATAGGGGAAGACCAGCTCGCCGTACATCTGCGGTGAGATGGTGGAGCTCTCCTGGGAATTCATATTGGCCCACAGATTCTGCGTCACGACCTTGTCCCCCGTCTGCTGAAGCTCGTGGGTAAAGCCATAGCTGCCGGCACCTGCATAGGTATTTCCATTGTTCATCACCAACAGCCCGTTGGCCTCCTGCCAATCCAGGAACCGTTGGATATCCTGGACAAGAAATTCCATCAGCTGTCGATAGCCGTCCGGATTGGACGCCATCTCGATGAGCATTGTCTCCAAGCCCATGAGCTTTTCCGCCTTGTTGCTAGGCATGATGTGCCATTCCAGGGAGTTGTTTCCAAACACCACCGGAATGCAATCCCCAATGGCATCCTGTGCCATCTCCATGCGAATGCGGTCCACCTCCGGGTCATACCGGTAGACAGAATGTTTTAGCTTAGGAAAATCTTCATCCAGATCCTGGATGATCGGCTCATACTGATAGGCGATGGATTCCTCTGCCGGCCGTATCGTCTCCCAGTCTTCGTCGAACTCCCGAAACTCAATGGCGCGGTTGAGCCGGCAAAAATCCGGCGTCACCTTATCATCCCCCACCAGCTCGTGGTTGATAATCGCCATCTGCATGGTATATTCCAGCTCCTTGGCGAGAGGGGTCTCACATTGGCTCGGCGGCAGCAGATCCTGCTGAAAAGACAGCTCTTCCATGACCACCACCGGCTTTTTCCTCATCACCGCATTGTGATCATACCACAACCGCTTTCGCTCTTCCATAATCGGAAGATGGGCGTACTCCATCTGTTTCTTAGCCAGTTCCCGCAAATATTGTATTTCTCTTGGCGTTATCGCGTCCATATGCAGCCTCCTATGCTTCGTAAGATCTTTCTCTATATCCAGTATACCGAATCCCTCTCCCCTGTACAAGGTAGAATTTTATTCTTTTTGGTATGAACATACGAATTTTGCTTTCCTGAAAACCGGCTGTATGCCAGTCACGGATCATCTGGCGCAATCGCTAATTCGAAACCTGTATTATTTTTCTCACAAAACTCGTGAGCGCGCATATAGCTTTCTTTTTTTGACAATAGCGGGTTTCTCCGTCTACAACTATCTGCATAAATTTTAATCCATATAGTATGGAGATATGTACATCTTGGTTTAACTTAATGCTATTGAAAAAGGAACGCTGCTTTTTGTAATCCGGGTTTTCAATATTTCCCAGTATTATATATAGAGCGACGGTGCCGCACAATCATCTATTTTAGTGATTGTGCGGCACCTTCCTTGTGACAGCATTCTTCGCCGCTGCCTCTTATTCCAGTCCCATGTCCTCCGCCGTAACTTCCATAGCGCTGGAGGTATCCGGAAGAGTGATGGTCACATCCTGGCCCGGATTGTTGACATCCAGTGTCATGGAAATATCCATCGTGCCGCTCTCGGAGCCGCTCTTCACGGCCATCTTAAAGGTCATGGCCAGCTGTGTCATATACCCGTCGTTGTTCACCACTACCGTTTCCGTTATGTCGTCAACGGTGACGCCGCTCATGTCCGTGCCTGCCAGGTCGGCAAACTCAGAGAGGGCTCCATCCTCGTCCTGCAGAATTTTCGACAGCTGATCATCCTTGAAGGCGATGGTATACTTTGTCCCGCCATCAACGGACTCTGTTTTCACTGATTTGACCAATTCCTCGGACAAATTGGACGTATCCGCCAAATCTTCCGCCGTATTGCCCATGAAATTCTCACTGTCGAAATACCCTTCCGGCAGCGGGCACTTCATCATGATCCCCATGACTTCCATGTACAGATACTCTTCATCGTTAAAGTACGCGATGTCGATGGATTCTCCCTCCGCCTCCATGTTCATGGCGATGTACATCTGGGGAGCGGTATCGAGAGCCTTCATCTTCATATCCATGGTGATGGGGATCTCGATAGTCTCGCCGTCCGCTTCCGCCTTCATCACCATGGAGACCTTGGCATCCATAGCGTTCTGCTCCGTGGATTTCGCCGACGCCTGCTGAATCTTGTCTAAATCAGCTTTGACATCGCCGCCCTTGCTGCACGCGGTCATGGAAACCATGAGCATAACCGCCACAAGTAACGCATAAATCTTCTTCATTTTTAAGAAACTCCCTTCCATTTAATCAAACTATGTTCCAATGGATATTGTACATGATTTTGAACTGAATGTCAAATCCAATTCAAGCGAAATCACGGCAGTGTAAACATGTCCGTGGGTGCCCCCCGTTTTGTCAAAAATACCGAATCCTTTCTCTCTCCCAGGCGCTCCTCCAAAATCGTCTGTACCGTTTCCATAGCCAGCTCTGGGCGATTGTTCTCCTCGCTCAGATGACCCAGCAAAAATGTCCCTCTGGCATTTTCACCAAAAACCTCCGCGAGGACGCTGCCACAATCCTCGTTGGACAGATGTCCAAGATTGCTTCGGATTCGCTTCTTCAACGGCCAAGGATACCGCCCCTGCATCAGCATATCCACATCGTGATTGCTTTCGACCACAGCGAGGTCACAGTCCATCAGCCTGTG
>JAHZBS010000051.1 GCA_019423265.1 Clostridiales bacterium | reverse complement strand
TCCCGCAGGGCCGCCGCCGATGATCACCGTATCAATGTTTCGAATCATGGCTCGCACCTCCCTCCGTTTCCTTCAGCTTCCCCGTGATTAACTCTGATCCTTTTCCGTTCTTCGTAATCTCACTAAAGGGAATTCCCGTTTCCTCTTCTATGATTTCCATCACCCTGGGTGTGCAAAAACTTCCCTGGCACCGGCCCATCCCTGCGCGGACGCGCCGTTTAACGCCGTCCACTGTCCACACCGGTACCGGTGAGTGAAGCGCCCGGCGGATCTGACCTTCTGTAACGGTCTCGCAGCGGCATACCATCCGCGCGTAGGCTGGATCCTGGCGGATCAGCGCCTCCCTCTCCTCCCAGCTCATGGCAGAGAATACCGGAATCCCCTCCCTTGTCTCCTGAAATTCGGCTTTCTCCTCCAGCGGCAGCAGGTCTCCTGTCAGCGACGCGATGGTTTTGGCGATGGCCGGCGCCGCCGTCAGCCCAGGCGAACAGATTCCCGCCGTCTGAATGAGCCCTGGGACTAAATCAGAGTGACGAATGTAAAAGTCGTCTCCATATACAGAGCGGATGCCAGTAAAAGTGGTAATGGCGCCGCCCGCCGGCAAAGTTGGACAGCTCTTTCTGGCCGTATTCCACACGAGGTCGAGGCCCTGCTGCGTAGTCGCGGTATCCTCCGGATCGTAAATCGTTTCACTGCTCGGCCCGACAAGTAGATTTCCCTCTGCCGTCCTGGTGACGAGTACCCCCTTTCCCATCTTACCCGGCGGCTGAAAGATGACATGGTTGACGAAATCCCCATACGCCTTGTCATATAGGATATATTCTCCCTTTCTGGCCTGGGCCGCAAGAGACTCGCCTTCCGCCATACGGCTAATTTCATCGGATGCAAAGCCTGCGCAGTTGATCAGGACTTTGCAGGTCATTTCCTGACCACCGGCGGTTACCAGAAACCCTTCAGGCGTCTTCGCAATGGACGTCACCGGATGTCCCAGATAGAACTCAACCCCATTGTCTGCCGCATTCTCTGCAAAGGCAATGGCGGCTTCGTATGGGGATATAACACCGGCGGTCGGAGCATACAATGCCTCCACTACCTCTTGGGATATGTGGGGTTCCCTTTTGCGGACCTCATCTCCACTTACTATAGCAAGCCCTTCGACTCCATTTTGCTGGCCTCTTGAAAATAGCGTTTGAAGTTCCTTCTGATCCTCCTGTGTGAAGGCTAGTACCAGAGACCCATTCTGAACAAATGGGATATCCAAATCCCTGCAAAGCTTTGGATACATCTGATTTCCCTGGACATTAAGCTTCGCCATCAGGGAACCTGCCGGCGCGTCATACCCGGCATGGATGATTCCCGAGTTTGCTCCTGTTGTCTTTCGCGCTAAATCGCTGGCCGCTTCTGCCAACCCGATGGTCAGTGTGTACCGGGATAGCTCTCTGGCTACGGCGGTTCCCACGATTCCGCCGCCGATAATCAGCACATCCAACGGCTTCCGCCGTTTCCCTTCTCTATATGTCTGCTCCATCATATTCCTCCTACCTGTATCCCTCTTCAAGAATCACGCTCATTATACGCAATTTACGAATCCTTGTCAATAGGGAACACAGTTCCGCATCAAACTTTTTATCACGGAATTTAATTCTCTCTTGAGATACAGCGAATTCTGTGCTATACTAGTCACGAAAAATCCATGCGCGTTCCCACACGGGCGTGTATATCTTAGCAGGAGTGACCCAAAACATGCTGATTCTTTTGATCATGGCCGCCGGTGTCCTCATCGGTATGCGATGGTTTCCACCATCTTTACAGAAGTACAATTCCATGCTACAGGCGGTCTGCACATCGCTGTTGATCTTTTCTATGGGAGTCTCCCTCGGCAGCCGTCCGGAGTTTTTCGATGAATTGCAGTCCATCGGTTTGTATAGCCTGCTGTTTGCAAGCGTTTCCATCCTTCTGTCTACGGTCGTCGTTTTTTTCTTGACAAAATGGTTAATGGAGGGGCGTCATGGTCATCGCAGCAATCGCTAGTCTTATATTGGGCGTTGTCTGTGGCCAATGGCTTTTCTCCCCGGATCTCGTCTCCCTCTTTGGCCCCATCTCAGATTACACCCTGTACATATTAATGTTTGCCGTTGGCCTTAGCGTAGGGTCGAACAAACAAGTGTTTCACCGTTTACGGCAATATCATGTTAAAATTCTCATCATCCCTGGGGGGATCATTGTAGGCACGGTCCTGGCCGGTTTTCTCTGTTATTTGATTGTGGACATGCCCCTGCGGGATTGTCTGGCCGTTGTATGCGGCCTTGGATGGTATAGTCTCTCCGGCGTTTTGTTGACCAATCTGGCGGGCGCTACGCTGGGCACCATGGCATTTTTCAGCAATCTACTCCGCGAGATTCTCTCGTTTTTGACTATCCCCTTCATCGCCAAACATTTGAACCATTACGCGGCTATCGCTCCCGCCGCTGCCACCAGCGAGGACACGACGCTGCCCCTTCTCATGCGCTGCACCAGCGAGGATGTGGCGGTAATGGCCGTTGTCAATGGGGTTGTCTGTTCCGCGCTGGTTCCTGTCATTCTCAACTTACTGTATTAAAAAAGTTCGCGCTTGCTGAACTTCCGAAACCTGATCGTGACCATGCTGTATGCGGGCACTTTTCTTCGTTTTATGCCTGAAAAACAGCGTATTTCAGCGGTTTTAGATGTGTTCGATTATTAAATTCTCTTTCGCAGAAAGACTGCAAAAAAACGGGTTTTGCTACTTGTATGTTCCTTATGCACGGTTGCCCAGGGCTTCGCAGGACAACAGGATAGATGAAGTCTAAGAGCTGTAAATTTGATTCACCTCAAAATCAAATTCACATACGGAGGACACGAATAATGGAGAAATACATTTACGATCAGAACAACGGCCTTTGGTACGAGCTTCAGGGCGACTATTACATCCCCTGCCTTATGCTTGATGAAACAGATACCTCTCCTATCGGAATGTGGGGCAGAAGGCATTTGAACACCTCAGAGAGCATCGACCTGTATTGCACACCAGTCTGGTGCTCAGCGGGAAACTACATAGCTACCTTGCTGAGGTGGACAACCGGGCAACCGAAATGCTCGAACGCCTTGTGAAACAGATGGCAGCACAGCAGGGCATTACCGAGCAGTTGAAAGCACAAGATCAGATGGCCTGGATTGGAGCCATGAACAATATCAGAAATGCGGCAGAGGAAATCGTCCATGCAGAGGTGATATTCGCATAATTTATTATCAGCCGAGCAGCTAATCGCAGCCCGGCTGATTTGCTACTTCATCAACAAAGCTTTTCTCGGACAGCGTATTATAAAATGCTTCTAATTCGTGATTTACCAACTGCGTAATTGTATGTCCTAAGAAATTATCTTTATTAATACCACTGTCGGCAAGAGTGCTGAATAGCCGCTCATTGAAGTTATATTTCTGCTTTCTTCTCAAAAACTCCTCTAAACCAATACTCGCAAGGCTACGCCTATCGCAAAGTTGGTAAACAACAAAAGCTACACTCATCCTAAAACGAAGTGTGACTACATGTTCTATGTCCAACATACTCTCCGATAACAAAGAAATGTAATGAAGTGAAACAGGATATCTAATATAAGGGATACAGCCGTATTCCACACAAGATACAATAACATCGATAGCCTGTTGAATGCATCCAAATACAAGCATAAAGAAATTAAAGGAATCTGACTTGGCTGGATCTACCATGTATTGTACCCCAGCCAAAGCAACTCTGAATCGTTTTTCAAATGGTAGCGTTGAATCGTCATCTTCCGAAAACATCACCAATTTTCCAATGTCGTCACGGGCATATCGCATAATGTCACCAATACTGTCACACTTTGCAAAGTAATCGTTCAGACTGTTGATTCCATTAAAAAGGCTTACAAATGCTTGCTCTCCAACTTTGTATAGTGGATTATGGTCATTTGATTGGTTAAGAAGTCTCAACGGTAATATGAGAATTTCTTCATGAATATTTTCTAATAGCTTCAGATTGTCTTCCGCCGTCACTCCAATTTGATCATACAGAAACTCAGCATCTTTGCCGTCTGGCATTTTGCTTCGTATTACTGAATATTTGCTCAAAGGATCATCGAGAATGTGCTTGTCTCCCATTATTAAAAAAGGCAAGTGTTCATTATCTTCAAAATCCATGAATGTGGCAGCTGTGAAAACATAACTGTTTTCCCCTGGAAACCAAGTTCTCAAATACAGCTTAATTTCCTCAATATGACGCAGCCAAAACAAATTGATTTCATCCAGAGCTTCTGGAGAATGGCTGCTTTTAAGTTTTGGCAATAAAGCTGCGAGCAAGTCCCTGTATTCAGTTTGGATTAAATGGATCTTATTCAGCAATAGATTTGATTTCAAAGTTTATTACCTCATTTAGCAACGGTTCGGGGATACCATAGATCTCATCCAAAAAAGATACCGTTTTGTTCATGACCATAACGCAATCTGGCAGAACCGTCTTCAATCTGATTTCATCCTCAACATCTGGAACACAATGGTATTTGTGAGCAGGGTTATTGCATTTTAGCAGAGAAGATTCACGAATAGCTCCCCATAGTCCATGTTCATAGGAAGAATCGTAATCATAATATAAACCATATAGATTCTTCTCTCCAACATCTTCTGCCTTAAGTCTGATGTTTTGCTTATCAAAATATTTAGTATCCATGTCAATGAATTCTTCACTCTTGAATTCATTGACTAAAGCTTCGATGTATCTTTCATCGAAATGAGATTCCTCCGAAACGCCACTTTCCCTGTGTCTGGCTAAAACGAGTTTATATAAACCCATACCATAAAACTGATAATCACGCCAAATATTATCATGAGCCGACTCGTTTTTAACGAGATATTTCATCATAATATAGTCTTCTATCAAGACACGCACACAACTCCTGCCAGATATAGAATTGAATAATTGATGTTCGTAAATTTCTTTCATGCGTTTATAGGAATATGTTGCAATTCCAAGTAAAACGTTCATCTTCTCGTTGAGCGGATCAGTCGCTACAAATACCTCCGAAAGATATGTGAACACCTCATGCAGTTTTTCCATATAGGCTGTGATATTTCTTTGTTCCTCTGGAAATTCAATAACAAATATGCTGCAATCAGTCATTTCGCTTACACACCTCCAAAACTCCTTCAAATACGCAGAGTCAATTTTCTCAAAAGTTAAGATCATCATTTCGTGAGAGCGCACAGTTGGACGAGCTATACGCATTATTTCATCACTATGATTGGCTGTCGGATAAGCGGTCAGCAAATCCACCTGCTCTTTTAGAAGATGCACCTTTCCCGAAAGCAGATTAAAATAGAGTGCAACAAATCTAATATCCGTAGCTTCATTGGATTGGTGATCCATTATGTCACGCATTGTCTGAATTAACGTTTCACATCTATCCTCAACACTCTGTTCGGCGCAATAAAAACACTCAGCAAAAACAGGAGCTTTACTTGCTGTAAGAAAAATGGCTAATGGAGCAAGAGCTTCCTTAGCACCGATTCCAACAATATATTCATAGAACCTTTTTTGAATGCCTACATCCAGCTTAGTTATCTGGGACATTCTGGCGGTACTGAGTTCGGGAACCAATTTGTGTAATACCGAAATAATACCATACGATTTTTTCAAACCTTCTTCTCGACCATAATGTTTCAGAATTAATCCAATCCAAAGATATTCAGGCATACGACCATAGGTCCATGATTTTTCATCTTCAAGCTCATGCATCAGAGGCAACGCATTGATTGGCGTAATAAATTTACCTTTTTTAAATGTGTGCTCCGACAATTTTCTACACTTCATTTGTATTCCTTTCGACTATTGTAAAGATAATGAGGCTATTACTCGCAAAATTGTAAAATGGAATGGACGATACTCTCATGATCTGTTCCTCTGGACATTACCAACATTAAGCAAGATGCTAAACAGCCGAACAGTCAATGAAACTGTTCAGCTGACTGCAACCTTGAATGTTGATACTTATGTGGACTGGTTTTTGCGAGTCATTCTACGATCACGCATTTTATTCCAAATGCTGTGTAGCAATTCTATTTCGTGATCTGATATGTCAAGCCCTTGACGAAGAAGTATTTCGTCTGTATACTCTAAGATTTTATCGATCTGACCATTGCGCTGCCAGTGATCAATCTTATCTACATCCAACTTTTTTGCCATTCTCATCGGGATTCGCATTTTCCGCATCTCACCAGGTTCGAATGTCAAAACTCCGCCGCCATAGCTTCTTCCAATTGTTTCACTAAGCGCAAATGTGTAAGTATTCAAGAATGCAGCAGTGACAGATCTTCCGTCGATTCCATCTAAGAAGCGCACCTTGTGGAGAGTGTCCGTTACAAGCGCCTTTTTTTCATTTAGCACCATTCGGGGGTATAAGTGTGCCTGGCGAATCAGGAAAGCATCTGCACACCATGTTTGCGGAACATGATACCATTTAGGCCTGATACGGCATTTATAGTTCTTATTATATCCTTTCTTTTCGCCCCACTGGATATATTTCAGTTGTTCATCCGATAGGTCTTCAATATCCAAATTTCCAGGAGCGAAGAAGAATACTTTTTTTCCTGCAGTAACCAAATAGGAATAATCATCCGCAGTCAGTTGAATACCCTTTACTTGCTCGGATCGGCTAATTATTGGCGCAACGCTGTTTTGCAGACTGTGCTCATCGACAATATCTTGGCTCATTACAAAAAAGTCATTCTCACCGCTAACAAGCCCTACATTAACTTCGTATAGGTCGGTTGCATTTGAAATTCGCTGATCATTATTTAGCCGATCCAACAATGCCAGTTCTTCGCTGGATAAGTAGTATTTGACCCATTTATCCTTACTGTGATCAAGTTTTTTCACTTCTGCGACTTCCAAGCAATGCCGCCCTTGTTCTATTAAATCTGTTAGTCCATCAAGCTCTACAACACGTATTCCTTGCTGTTTACAGCCTCGCTCGCCAAGTAACAAAACAACTTCTTGCTGGATGTCATTAAAAACGAGACGTTTGAATGTAACAAGCGTTAAATTATCAAAATACGTACTGAGGAACTGTCTTGCCTCGGCAGCGTAATCCACTTGGAAGAGTTCAGCTGGAATAACCATGCCCACTCGTCCACCGGGCTTCAACGCCTTGCAAGATAACAACAAGAACGGAAGCCAAATATTCGTCAATCGATTGGGGTGAAATCCGTGCTCATTCATAAGCGCAAACGCTATCTTGCGGTATTTCTCAGTGAAGTTCTGATATCGAATAAATGGCGGATTTCCTGCGATTACATCAAACTGTGCCTTATCATCGATAAACTCATTGTAATATGTGAAAAAATCTTCACATATTACCGTTGTACCGTATCTTGCTGATTTTTCAGCTTCGATCTCATCTAATTCAACACCAACAATATTTCTTTTAATTTCATCAGGTGTTGCTCCCAGCTTTTGAAAACGACTTGTAATTGCGCTTAGAAAACTTCCATCACCACAACTTGGCTCCAAAACAGCATCTGAAGGATCACGAATTGCCCAGTCAGCGATAAACTCAGAAATTTTCTCAGGGGTATAGTATCCGCCTCTTAATTTGTTATAACCTTCAATCGGTTTCATGCTTACTCCTCATTATTCTGGGTTTCAACCTGATATAGTGCATCAATTGCATTATTCAGATCAGTAGTAACTGCTGTAATGGAGCGTTCAATCACTGTTCGCTGTGCAGTATTCGGTGCAGTTGCTAACTGCTGTTTTAGTTTCATGATTGTTTGAACCGACTCCACAATCCGCTGATGTTTTGTCACCTCGTCAGGGTTTTCAAAGTTGATCTTGTAGATTGGAAGCGTTGCAATAAACTGTTTTCCGTGCGAATAATAATCGCCTCTGAATGTACTGGCTTTGCTCTTTACGAGAAGCTCCATGAGCCAATGATTTAGAATCGCTTGAATATAGAAGATGGATTCACGGGAAGAATGTTTCATCTCCAATCCGTAGAAGGGACCATTGCCACCGCCTGTGAATACAACCATTTCATCATCGTATACGTAATTCGAAGTAGTGGACAGTACAGGCCAAACCAAATGCTCTCCCGATAAGAATCTGCGGATGCTTTGGCTTCGTCCGAAGGCGAACCAGTTGGCATCATTGCATCCAGGCATATTACGCCTATTTAATTTTTCATGGAAGCCCTCCAGGTATGCCAAGGCGCAAGGGTAGTACTCATTCATTTCTTCCAAAGTGTACAACACAGGCTTTCCAGCTACCTCTTTGTAGGGGAAAATAATGTAGCTATTCGCTGCAATCTTTTCATAACTGGCAAGTTGTGTATCGTATATGCTTTTTCTCAAGATTCCTTTCTCGATTCTGAATTCCCGATTCATACGGTCATGAGAATAGATAAACAATTCATCCTCACGATCAGCATGAACAATGTAAATCTGATCGGCGCTCGTTTGTACACCTACGAAGATATCTGCTAGGCTGGAAAGCGGAACACAGGACGGAGAAATCCGTTCCAAATGAGTAACGATATTTTGTGGCAAGAAGAACCAGGATTGTCTGCTGATATATTCAGCTGGATAAGTCGTACAATCTGTATTATGTTCGAATAAGAACTGATTCCAGTCTTGCACAAAACCAATTTCAAATTCTGTATTTGCTCTCTTAGAAAGGACCAAAATACAAGTATATGTGCTTCGATTACTAAAGACCTGGTGCGTTCCGAAGTGTAGAATTTTATGAACATTACGATCGGAAGCAAGTAGTTCTCTCAATTCGGCTCCGGACTTAATGCTCATGAATTTATGAGGCACGATGTACCCCAGTACACCATTCTCATTCAGCAAGGAAAGCCCCTTTTCTATAAACAGATAATATTTATCCAAGGTCTCTGCGATAGATGTTGCATATCCAGAAATGCTGCTCTTATAAAATGCGTATTCTTCGGGAGAATAATGTACCATGTTCTGAACACGAATATACGGAGGATTTCCAATAATTGCATCAAATTTATTATTTCCGAATTCGACATTCCAATCGAACATCTTTATCTTGTTCATCAACGCAACATTGCTATATATAGAACAGTTAAACTGTGCATAGGAGATGTCTACCAGGCTATTGCCGTTTTTGATGTTTTCGTCCAAATTAGGAAGAATTCGATTGCGTGTATGCTGATGATAAGCTTCAAGTTCTTCCAAAGATGAATTCTCAAGTCCCTTCAAGAGTAAGCTAAATTTTGAAACCTCAACAGCAAGAGGATCAATATCACCAAAAATGCTGTTTTGAAGGATAGACCTTTTGATCTCGTAGGAAAGAATATAATTTGTGCTGCCAGGCAACTGATAGATATATCCTCTCTGCACAGCGTTGTCAAAATCATGCTGCCGGTAATAGTCAATGTAGTAATTGATAATATACTCAAATGCAGATAAAAGGAAATTGCCTGATCCACAGCAAATATCAGCGATGCGATATTCGGCTACTTCGTCGGGCGTTTTGTCTACATATAGAGACCGTAAGGTTTCCTCTACAATGATATCAGTAATATTCTTTGGTGTATTGACAGCACCTTGAGAATCAACAACCTCTGGCTTTTCTTCGGCAGCAATATGTCCATCCTGCTGAATGACTAAAACTTCATCCAAAAATAGCTCATATATCTGACCAATAATGTAAGGGTCAATAACACCAAACTCGTAGGAATTATTCGGATAATACAAACTCTGAAAAATCTCGATGATTACACCATCAGAAACAGTAAGTCTGTCTTCATCCAGTAATTCAAACAAACCGGAATCGTATTTTTGATCTGCTGCAGCAAACAGAGCTCGTAATTCTTGATATGTGGTAATCCCACGCAGAGATTCATAATCCTCTAAACATCTATCTTCGCAAATGCGAAGGAAAATCGTTCGATTAAGGATCCTCTGCACAAAGATATTCAGCGTTTCATTATCGACACCGGGGTTATTTCGCAGAATATCTTCCCCGAGCAAATTTCTCCAATTTCTGATCTGATCGAGGAAATATTGATCAAACGGCTCACGACGTAATGCTCCGTGAATATTTCCAAATTGGCGCTCAAATTCGCCTTCTACAACAGATTCCTTTGAGAGTAAACTATAGATTTCTTCAAACTTATCTGCATACTCGTCAAAATGATAATGAGCAATCATTGCCACGCCAATGTCGTCGCCTTCTCTTGGACGAACAGAACAATCATAAATATAGAGATCGGTAAAGTTGGTTAATACCGAAATCTTTAGATTTCCGCTCCATCCATAGCGACGTAATTGGAAAGCAGGGGCAGAATCTACGGTAATATTAACTGCGGGCTTCTTGGTTTCCAAAAAGAACAGGACTTCTGTACCAACTTTAAAAGAATAGTCAGGCTTCTTGCTACGATGAATTCCGTCTTCTTCAACAATCACAGTTGCCTCATGGGTTACTTCACGTAGATGTTGAGGCAATCCTCTTTCGTTGTCTACATCCCAGCCAAGAAGACGGAAAAAGCGGTTAACAAAGTCCACTCGAACTTGCGTTTCGTTATAGGTAGCCCGTTGGAACTGCTGATAGTTGTTGCTATAAGTACGAACCAATTCACCAACTTGGGCAATCAGTGTAACCATCATTTCTGGTGTCATTATTTCAGCTCCTCACTTTCAGGCAGAAAATCAACAATATCTCCAATGTTGCAATGGAGTGTAGAACAAATTTTGAACAAGCTTTCCATGGAAACGAACTCGCTCTTTCCCATCCGTGCAAGCACATTGAAACTGATTCCGGATATATCTTTCAAGTCGGTTCGTGTCATCTTCTTATCAATCAACATTTTCCAGAGCTTATCATAGGAAATAGGCATTTCAATTCTCCGTTTCCAAACAGTTTTTTATATTATATCATGATTCACACTATTTTTCAAGATGTTCTCACTATAACATGAGTGTATTCCTCACAAATATGAGTAGTCGCCCACAGAAAACTATGGGCGGCATTGTGTGGTAGTACATGAGCGAGTGATATACTATCCTCACCGAGCATCATCCCTCATGTGTGTTTTCTCTGTGTCGGGAGAAGTACGCCCACAAGCTGTTTCTGTCAATGATTTCCTCATACCGGCGCAACCTTCTCCATACCCCTGACCAGAAGCACTTTGATTATAGAAACATTACGGCAGCTATTTTACGCCTCTCATGGAGCAGATTGGCTTCGACCACAAGCCCCATGATACAAGACACACCTGTATCTCCATGCTGACAGAATCGTATGTAGATCAGACCATGATCAAGAAGATCGTCGGACACTCCGGTGCAATGACGCTTACCGAACGTGTTTACACCCACCTAGACATTGAAACCCTCGTGGAAGCGATCAACAAAATATAAGAGAATACAATGAAAACGCTGATAACGAAAAAGCAGGCGATGAACTCCTTGCGGATACATCTCCTGCCAATTAGGTCTTTGTTTTCACTTGCGATATTTGCTCCATGTGTGCTACTTGCTCGCTACTTACGCAGTCAAGCACAGCGCTTCACTGGAACTCTCACAGCTTCCAAATCTTCGATAAATCCTGCAAAACAGCGTCCTGAGACGTACTGAAAAGCAGTGGATTTTATCTCTTGGAGAAGTTTGATTATCGTTCCGCGAACTTTGGAAGAACCTTCGGTTCTTCGGATTTTGAAATAGAGGTGCTCCTGTGCCATTCCTCAGCCGAACATCCCCTTAATCCCGATGATGATTAGAATCAGTCCGCCCAATATCTGAGCTTTATTTCCCAACATATTGCCAAACTTTTTGCCGATTGCAATGGCGATAAAGCTACAGACTAAGGTTGTGACGCCGATGATGGAAACGGCCTGCACAATGTTGACCTGCATGGCACTGAATCCAACTCCCACAGCAAAGGCGTCGATGCTGGTGGCAACCGCTTGAATCAACAGCATACGATAGGTCAACGAACATCCGGTCTCTTCCTCCTTCCGCGGATGTAGGCCATCATAGACCATCTTGCCCCCGATGACGCCCAAAATAATCAGAACGATGATCCCAGAATAGCGGCTGAGAAAATCCGCGAATACGCCGCTGGCAAAATAGCCCAGAAGCGGCATCAGCGCCTGAAATCCGCCAAAAAACAGCGGCATCGATAGAATTTTGGTTCTACATGTTTTTGGATACACCATTCCATTGGTCATGGATACCGCCGCCGCATCCATGCTCAAACCGATCCCGATCATGATGATTTCCCAAATGCTCATTTCAATCTCCCCTATTCATGATATTGACAAAAAAACAGACTCATATATGACATCCGCGCCATATATGAGTCTTGTTATTGAAGACAAGCCAGATTGCGACACTCGCAATCAGCATGTTGACTTGCCACACGACACCGTGCTAACTACTCCCTCATAATACTTGTTATCTAGTATACTGAGAATCCTTGGGATTGTCAAGTATTATTTTGGAGATGGAGGATCCCCGCCTTGACACGCTAATTTGCCACCCCATTGGAATCGCCGTCTGAACCGGTTGAATCCAATGATTCTGGGGCCCCCAGCGGGTTAAATATCCTCGCCATCATTTCCTGACAGCCTTTTGTATCCAAAAAGAAATAGCTTTTTCCGTCCTCCTCCCGGGCTTCTCCGGGGAGGGTAGCTGTCGTGAGAGAATCCAAATCGATATCGGCGGCGATGGAGGCGTAGCGAAGAATATCCAATAATTCCGCGTCTGTCTGCACATAGGAATAGCAGGTCCGAATCAATTTGGGAAGCTGCCAGAGATTTTTCCCCTGGAGAAGTTGGTCTGCCGCCGCCCTGAGGAAGCTCTGCTGCATTTCCACGCGCTCAAGATCCCCCATCCGGTACGTCTGGCGGTGCCGGACCACCGCCTCCGCCTGTTCCCCGTTTAACACCTGCAAGCCCGCCTCCACCGTCACGTTTCTCTGATAGTCATCGTTCCACGTTGTAACCGTCTTGGGCACGTCAAACTCGATCCCCCCAATGGCGTCGATGACCTGGCGAAACCCCTCGAACGTAACCGCGGCGTAGAAATCAATGTCGATATCCAGCAGCTTTTCCACCATATACACACTCCAGGCGTTGGCATT
>JAHZBS010000050.1 GCA_019423265.1 Clostridiales bacterium | reverse complement strand
TATGGTGGATACCTGTCTCTGCATGGGCGCCGGGATCACCATCGCCCAAGGCCTATCCCGCATGGAACCGGATAAAAAGCAGATCGCCTTCATCGGAGACTCGACCTTTTTCCACACAGGCATTGCAGGCATTCTCAACGCCGCATATAATGAGACCGATATCACCGTCGTCATCCTGGACAACAGCACCACGGCCATGACCGGCCATCAACCTCACCCCGGCACCGGCCAAACGATGATGGGAGACATCAGCGAAAAAATTGACATCGAGGCGCTTGTCAAAGCCTGCGGCGTCAAGTGTGTCAAAACGGCCAATCCCTTGAACTTGAAAGAGGCTGTCGCCGCCGTACAGGAGGCCGTCGCCTTTTCCGGCGTCTCCGCTGTGATCTTCCGCTCGCCCTGTATCGCCCTGTTTAAGCCTGCGGTCAAGATGGAGATTCAGGATTCCTGTATCAACTGTAAAAAATGCATCCGAGAGATCGGCTGCCCCGCCATCATGGCGGACGGGGGAAAGGTCCGCATTGAGCCAAGCCTGTGTTATGGCTGCGGTCTCTGTTCGCAGATATGCCCTGTCCACGCTATTTCGGGAGGTGATTCAAAATGACGTTTAACTGTCTCATGACCGGCGTCGGAGGCCAGGGAACGGTTTTGGCCTCCAAGGTCTTAGCGCAGACGGCGCTAAACGCCGGCTATTTTGTCCGCACCTCAGAAACCATCGGCATGGCGCAGCGAGGCGGCTGTGTGACCAGTCATATCCGTTTTGGAGATGCCTGTGCCTCTCCATCCATCCCTCAGGGATGCGCCGACGTGATTGTAGGATTCGAACCTTCGGAGGCTGTCCGCGGAAGCGTCTACCTAAAGCCCCAGGGGGCCGTCCTCGTCAACACAAAGGCCATTAAACCCATCACATCCTCCCTGACGGGGCAGGAATTCCATACGGACGAAATGCTGGCCTATCTGCGAACCCGCTCCTCCAAGGTGATCGCCGTGAACGGCGAAGCCCTGTACACTCTGGTGGGAAATCCCCGAACGCTGAATCTGATTTTGCTGGGCGCGGGCCTCGCTCAGGAGGTTTTTCCCTTTACGCGCGGCGCTGTGGTGGCGGCCATGCGGCAGATCCTACCGGAAAAGCTCTGGGCCATCAATGAAAAAGCGCTGGATATCGGGTTATCGTATTTACAGTATCAGTAGGAGGCCATTATGTGCAACGATTCAACTTTTGAAAAGCTTCTCGCTCTGCTGCGGCGGGTTACGGAGCACAGCGAATTTTACAGGCAAAAATACCGCAGAGAGGGCTTTGATATCCGGGAGATCCGAACCCCCGAGGACATCGCCAAGATTCCTCTCACCACCAAAAATGAACTTCGGGACGCCTACCCCCTTGGGCTACAGGCGGTTCCGGATGAGGAGATCGTCCGCATCCACTCTTCATCCGGGACAACGGGCCTGCCGATTATCATGCCTTACACAAAAAAGGACGTGGAGGACTGGGCTATCCAATTTGAGCGCTGTTACCGCATGGCGGGCGTTACGAATCTTGACCGGATTCAGATCACGCCCGGATACGGTCTGTGGACTGCCGGTATTGGATTCCAGGCGGGGGCGGAGCGGCTCGGCGCTATGGCCGTCCCCATGGGGCCGGGCAATACGCCAAAGCAGATTCAAATGATGCAGGACTTAAAGACCACCGTCTTGGCCTCCACCTCCTCCTACGCCCTCTTATTGGCGGAGGAAATCATGTCAAAGGGGCTTCGCAACACGATCCACTTAAAAAAAGGGATCATCGGTTCCGAGCGCTGGGGGGATAAAATGCGCGCCCGCATCCAGCAGGAGCTGGGGATTGAGCTCTATGACATCTACGGCCTGACGGAAGCCTATGGCCCTGGAATCTCCATCAGCTGCCAATACGACCAGGGTATGCATTACTGGGACGACTATCTGTATTTTGAGATCATCGACAGCGCCACAGGGCAGGTTCTGCCCGAAGGGGAGCTGGGCGAGCTGGTCATCACCACCCTTGTCAAAGAAGGTTCGCCCCTGATCCGATACCGCACCCACGATATCACCCGCCTGATCCCTGGGCCCTGTCCCTGCGGTTCCCCCTATCCCCGCCACGACCGCATTGTGGGCCGAACCGACGATATGGTTAAGGTCAAGGGTGTCAATATTTTTCCCGGACAGATCGATTCGCTCCTCAGCTCTCTCCCCGGCGCTAGCAGCGAGTATCAGGTCCATATCGACCATTTCAACGGCAAGGACCGGCTGCGGCTGCGCTTTGAAAAGGAGCCGGGCATGGATGCAAAAACCGTGGAAGCCGACGTCATCCGCTCCTTCAAAAATCGGATCGGGATCACCATCGCCGCGGAGGCCGTGGAGATCGGCGTCCTGCCCCGAAGCGAGAAGAAATCAAAGCGAATTTTTGACGAGCGGTATGCATAGCATAGGGGCTGTAAAGCCACTAAAACCAGCTGTTTCTCTACAATATTTTCAGGCTGCACCTTTCGGCACAGCCTGTTTTTTTGTGACTTTTACTGCTCTTTGTTTTACGCCCGCTTAATAATCCACCTCCTGCAGCGCGTGGACAACCGCTTTTTTCAGAATCCATTTCTGGACGGGAATGCAGATCCCCACATTGATCAGAAGCATGACTAGGGCCAGCAGCGCGAAGAGGCCCGCCATGGCGGCAAACAGCTCGGGGGTCGCCGGGTAGCCCGTTGGCCAGCGCAGACAGTCAGCCGCAGCCAGGGCAAAGGCACAGATACCGCCTGTCAGGATACCGAATCCTCCGTTGCTCACATTCTCATGGATCAGCAGGCGGCGCAGCCTCCTGCCGTCCAGGCCAATAGCCCGAAATAGGGTATACCCCTGCAAATTATTTTTCATCTTGATGATATTGGTCAGGGCTAGGGCGATGGCGCTGAGAACCATAAACAGAATCAGAATCAGATAGACTGGCACCTTCACTTCATTGATTGTCCCCTCATACTTGGCATAGACGCTGTTTCTGCTGTTGAATTCAACCCGATAGGACTTTGCCGCGGCCTGCCGCATGACCTTTTCCGCCGTTTCCGGGTCACTCTCCGGCGACGTATACGCAATGACCTCATCGTACATCAGCCTCGGATCCGCTTCCTTCATGACCTCATAGGAGAACAGCAGGCCGGATGGAAAATACTCAATCTTCTTCTCCGGCTTTAGCGCAGCGGTGACAGTAGCCGTATACCAGTGAACCTCCACATTTCCTTTCAGCGGCTCTCGATTCATTAAAACCTCCGTGGACACTACCGGAAGGGAAAGCCTCACCTCATCACCGACAGAGTATCCGCCCCCCACCGCGATGAGCTCCCGGCCCGCCTCAAAGGCGTCCATATCCAAATCCCCCTCGAGATAGGGCCGTAAGGCCTCCACCTGCTGCCGGTCAATGCCCCCAATGGAGTAGGGCAAGAAATCTTCCTGCTCTGTGTACCCGGCATCCGCCATAGACTGAAGCACCGACGGCTCTCCCTGATTTCGAGGGCTCCACGGGAGATTGCTGCGGAGAGCCTCCGGGATGTCCGATTCCTTTTCATATACGATGTACATATTGTTCGTGACGATATTGCCGCAGAAATCAATCCGGACAGCCGGTTTCTCCCGAAGCCATTCCACCGTCTCGCCCGTGACGCCCATATTCACCGGCACGGTGCTGCCGAGTATTGTCGTCATCCCTTGTGGCATGAGGATCTCATACTCCAACGTGTCGAACTTTTCTTTCATGAAATAGTATAGGGACATGCCATTGAACTCTGCTATATAAAAGCCGAAAACCAGGACAAAGGCACACCCAAAGTGGAGAAGGATCACGAGGATATTTTGTTTGCGGTGCTTCACAATATTGGCCTTATCCCACAGGCCGGTCAGGGAATGTGGGTATCTCTCGGGATTTCTCCGGCGCTTTCTCTTTTTCGTTGTCCTTTCCTCCAAGGGCATGGCGCGCACTTGCCTGCATGCTTTGAGGGCGTACCCTGCCACGACGCTTATGATGCTCACAGCGGCTGTGACGAGAAAGGGAGTGGCGCTCCACACAGGATAGAACACCTGGCCAAATCCCCGGCTCACACCAAGAATCCCGTACAGAAGGGCGATCCCCAGCCCACAGCCAACGATATAGGACGCTCCGCCGAGAATGCCTCCCTGTAAAATAAAGATCGCCGCCGTCCGCCTTTTGTCCAGGCCCACACACCGCAACAGCTGAATGTAACGCTTGCGGTTGGAAAAGGTGATCTCCACAAGATTGAGAATGCCCACTAGCATAACGAGCCAAACAAAAAGGGTCAAGATCGCCGAGATGACCCTCGCATTGCGGATCTGGGTCTCTTCAATACTGTCCGGATACATCGCAAAAATATTTTCATCGTATTTTCCACCATATGTCTGCAGCGGTCCCTCCCCATCCGATGTGCAGATGCAGGCATACAGGCAATCAGGCTGTTCCTGGCTCAGCAAGATGCCGGGAAAGGCCGTCTTCACCTCTGTTTTTTGGAGGGAAGCAAAATCCTTAATGTCCTCTAAACAAGTTCTCATATACTCGGACAGAATACCCGCCAGCACATACTCGCGGATCTCCAGCCCCGCCTCGGTCCGAAGGGTTAGGGAGATGCGGTCTCCCACGGCGGCGTCCGGGGCTATGATATACAGAGTGTCGATCTCAACCGCCACCTCATCCTCCGCCTCCGGCATCCTGCCCTCCAACAATCGAATGTTTCGCAGTTCCCGCATGGTCTCATCCATGTATCCCAGATAGGGAGTCATCTCCTCGGCGATCCCCTCACAGACGATGGGGGCTATGGCCTGGGACAGCCCGCTTCCATTCTGCGCCAGGGTGTCCCGATCCTTTTTGACTTGCCCGTAATCCGCATTAAAAACGGTACGGGCGTAGGCGCCATTTCGCTCGCTCCTTTGAACACCATAGGTGTAGACAGAGCTCTCATAGAAAAGCTGGATCGCCAGAATCCCGCTGGTCAGGACTGCAATGCACAGGATAGCGGTGAGTGTCTCCTTCTTATGTTGAACCAGATAGCGAACCGCTAACAGCCAGCTAGCTTTCACAGCGGATCCCTCCTGCCCTGCCATCCTGGATGGTGATGATGGCCTCCATCTTTTCCGCAAGATGCCCGTCGTGGGTGACCAGGACCAGCGTCATATGGAAGTCATGGGCCACCTCCAGCAGCAAGCTGATCACCTCCGCGCTCGTCTTAGAATCCAGATTTCCCGTGGGCTCGTCGCAGAGAAGGATCGGCGGCTTGTTCATGACCGCCCTGGCGATGGCGGCTCTCTGCTGCTGGCCGCCGGACATCTCCCCTGGCAGATGCCCTAGCCGGTTGTGCAATCCCAGCACCTCGACCACATGCTCAAAATACTCTCTGTCCACCTCCCGCCCATCGATGAGAAGGGGTAATAGGATGTTTTCCTTCGCCGTCAGCTCCGGGACCAGGTTATAGCTTTGGAAGACAAAGCCTATGTTTTGTCTCCGGAAGGCGGAAAGGGCCTGATCTCGCATCGTGTAGACGGACTTTCCTCGAAAGAAAACCTCCCCCTCTGTGGGTATGTCCAAGGCCCCCAGTAAGTGTAAAAGCGTAGACTTGCCCGAACCGCTCTCCCCGACGATGGCGATCTTACCGCCCTCCGGTATGGCCAGCGAACAGTGATCCAGCGCTGTGACTGCATTTTCATCATGGCCGTAACGCTTTGTCAGATCTTTTGTTGTCAAGATTGAATCCACGCCAAACTCCCCCCCTCTTAATTACAAATTGTGACTTAGTAGTTTTCAAAGTACCCCTTACACGTGATGGTCGCCCTTACCCCATTCGACAAATTTCGCCAAAAATGGGCGGTACATTTGACTTTAATGACGGTTTTATTTAATATAATTTTACCATTATTATATCATTTTGTCAATTTTATTTTAATTTTTTATGTAAATATTATGTAAATTTCCACTAAAACAAGTTATCTCAAAAGTCATAAATGCCCAGGAGGGTTCCCTCGTTTGTTCAAGCTTCTTTAGCTTAATTAGAAAAATGAATGACAAGACCTTTCCTATATGATATAATTTAAACTAAACAAATGATTTATTTAGACAACGCGGCTATTTGTGCCGGAGCGCCACAAATAGCGCTCTCTTGGCAGAAGTTTGCCCCGTCGCTGACGCTCCGAGATGGAGGTTTGTATGAAAGAATCGGCATTGCGTGATCTAATCGCACAAAATATTGGCAAACTAAAACCGGGATTGACTCTGCTTCAAAAAGAACAGTATATTCCCAGCGAACATGGCACGAAGAGTTTCATAGACTTATATGCAAAAGATGAAAAGGGACATCATGTCCTGATCGAGTTAAAGCGCAGCATTGCTGCCTCGCGCCAGGCAATTCACGAAGTCAACAAATATGTAGAACGAGTGAAACAGTATTTTGGTGCAAAGGATTCTGAATTATATGTTATAATTGCATCCACCGAGTGGACAGAACTGTTCCTCCCCTTCTCACGCTTTTGCGCCGACGCCGGTTTTTTCATCGAAGGAATACAGATCGATGTGGCGGAGAACGAGTCCGACTTTCAAGCGCGGTCCATAGCGCCACTGCCAATCACGCAAGGGCGATTTATAGCGCCATGGCATAATGTGTACTGGTACACAGACAAGGACTCCTTCCAGCAAGGGATTGCCACGATTGAGGATGCGTACCGCCAAAAGGGGATCGACGATTATGTGATCGTTCAATTTTATTTGCCGGATCACTCCACTCCCGAGGAACGCCGTGACGCTCTGCAAGAGAGCGTTGCAAGTATGCTGAATGTTCCAAAAGCAGAGGTCTCTGCTTCCATACCCGAATTTTCGATTCCAGTACATGAATATATGGCGTATACTGCCGTGCAGATGCTTTCAAGAGACAAATGCCTACAGATAATTTCCTGTGATGAAAATAAGATAGAGGAAGCGCAGGAACTCCTCCCCTCCATGGATGACGAAGAGGCGCTGTGCTATTTGCATGAAAGCGTTGAATCCGCTGATCCATCCCCCAAGTGTGACGGTTACGAAATTGGATATCCGGCAAAGTTCAGCAAATTCTATGAGCATGAAACCTGTACTTTCCTTGGCATTGTTCGCCATGGTATCTTCCTGCGAAACACCGTGCTCACCGACGACATCATATATTCGGAGCTTCGGGGGGAAGACGGTTCAACCGGGCAGAAGTATAAAGAAACCGTTGACATGCGAAATTCCGCAGATGTAAAGAATTTGAGAGAAAATATCGCAGCCACACTTGAGGCCAACCCGGTATGGCGGAACCATATACTCCGGATTATCGAAGAGATCAAGTCTGACTTCCCAGACTCAGAAATTGAGATCTCGATTTTTAATCCGAGCACCGGAGTCTTCACAATTTACTATGCACTTACAAAAGAGAATGGCTTTTTATATTTACCCAGCTACTCTATTCTCGTTAAAAATCCAGATGCGGTCCGACTATATTTTGGTGTACTGGAGGCAAGTGGATCGGCGCTGACCTTTCCGCAGCTGCTAAAAAAATACTATGGTGGAGATCTTTCTGCCCTGCTGTTGACCACGACTTGGGGCGGAAAAGATGAGCGGGACAGCGATATTGTCGAAGACCTTGGCGCTCAGTACCGTTCATACTGGACTACTATATCAAACGGCGCGGCCACTGAATTTTTCACCCTTCGAGATGACAAATGGCGCCCCTGCAAAGCAGTTTCGCCACTTGCCCTGTTTGAAGACTATTTGGAAAAAAACCAGCGACTTGTAAATCAAATTATCTCAAGAATACAGCCTTGTGATATGGGTGCTTTTTTTGATCTGAATTCTGCCGATTCTATAGTAGAAGAATATGTCGATATGGTTACCGCTGAAAAAAGGAAAATTTATTATGCTGACGCTCCCGACGTCTGTGACATTTGCCAATGTACTCTGTCTGAGGAAAAATTTATGGTCGATGGAGAGGTTAAAGGGCGCGGCTTATGGGCCAATATGTGTGCAGACTGTTTCCGCGCATATGGGACCAAAATAGGCTGGGGGTATGGACAGTTATATAAGAGAGATGGGAACGGATGGCTCCTTGTCGGCGGTTTCTGCCCAGACTCAGAATCCATTTAGTTCCCATTGACTTGTTGCTACCCATTCAGCCCCTGTAACACCCAAAACACCGGCTCCCCGGCCCCTTCCAATGTCGTCACCGCCCCTTGTCTCAAGGTCAACCGCCAGAAAGCATCCTCGGGCAAATCCAACAGGACCAACAATAGCGCCTTCAAAATCCCCTCATGGGCCGTCAACAAAATCCTCTGCTCACCCGATACACGGCCTAACCGATCCGCTAGCTGACCCGCCCGCGCCAGCATCTGCCGAAAACTCTCGCCGCCGCCGGGGATCCCCTCCTTCCAGTCCGAACAGTAGGCGGCCCACGCCGCAGGGTCCTCCTCCGCAATCTGCGCCCAACTCTTTCCGGCCCAGGAGCCAAAGTCGGACTCCAGAAGCAACGGATCAAGGACCAAGGGTGCGGATGCGTTTCGGTCTCCCCGCAGAATCTCCGCCGTCTGTACCGCCCTGGAAAGCGGACTCGACCATATTTGATCAACCTCGTCCTGCCAGCGTTCTGCCAGCGCCTCGATCTGCCGCCGGCCCGTCTCATTCATCGGCTCGTCCAGCTGGCCGCTATAGCACCCCAGCCGATTCCACTCTGTCTGCCCGTGGCGCGCCAAATACAGTTTCATCCCAGCCCCCCCAGAATTCGCACCGCAATCACGGCCACAGGGAGAACAATACATTCTGTAACTTCTAGGGAAGCGCCTAAAGTGTCCCCCGTCATACCGCCCAGCTTCCTGTAGATAAAGGCTCGAAAACAAAGGCCCGCCGCGATCCCAAAGGGAACCATGAGCCAGGCCATATACCCGCATAATCCTATCAAAGCCAGACCTATGATAAGGGTCGCCGGAAGATTCATGGCATCCTTATGAGCGAAATACAGACCTCCCATGCCCGTCTTGCGCGCGTACTCCGAAATATAGATCAGGAGCGCCATGACAATGCGTCCCACAATGGGCGCGGCGACCACAGGGCCCAGCACGCGGCACCATATATCCATCCCATCAGCATATAGGCTCAGGCCACCGGCCAACTCTGTGTACATCATCCACTTACAGCCCAGGGCCATCAGCATACCCAGAACGCCAAAAGAGCCAATGCGGCTGTCCTTCATAATCTCCAGCATCCGCTCCCGGTCCCGCACAGAGAATACCCCGTCCCATGTATCGGATAGTCCGTCGAGATGCAAGCCACCTGTCATAAAAGTATCCGCAAGAACCGTCAAAAATCCCGCTGTAATGGGAGAAAAGACAAGATTGGCCAAGTAGAATACGAGACAATTGAACAGCCCGATTATAGCGCCGGCCACAGGAAAATATTTGACTCCCCTTGCAAAGATGGCATCGTCGCCCTCAATCACCCATGGCAAAGGCAGGCGCGTCAAGAATTGTAGCGTGAGCACCAGCGATTTCAACGCAGGTCTCCCCCTTTCACATACAGAGGGATCCCACTGACCATAAACACCACATGGGACATTCCTTCCGCCAGCGTCTGATTGGCGCGCCCGGCCATATCCCGGAAAACTCGACCGAGAAGTCGCTCCGGCACCACGCCCATACCTAACTCATTGGTCACCGCAATCACATGGCAGTCCGCCGCCCGGATTCCCTGAATCAGCCGGCTGGACTCTTCTTTTGCCATCCGGTCCAGCTCCTCTGTCTGGGACTTCTGAAGCGTATCCGGATCCTGCTCCCCAATGTGATCAAACAAGAGATTCGTCAACATCACCGTCACACAGTCGAGCAGAATGACGTCATACGCTTTAGACTTCTGCCGGATCACATCCGCCAGATTTTGATATCCCTCGTAGGTGTCCCACGTCGCCGGACGGCTCTCACGATGCTTTTTAACCCTCTGCTCCATCTCCCAGTCAAAGACTTTGGCTGTGGCGATATACAGCACCCTGCCCTCCGAACTCATTCGATATGCTAAGTCCTGTGCGAAGCCACTCTTTCCACTGCGCGCACCGCCCGTCACCAAAATCTTTTTTACATCGATCATAGGATCACGACTCCCGAATGTCGATGAGAAAATCATCTTGCATGGCCGTCTCCGCGAAGGTTTCCATATTCTTCTGCATAGCGCAGGCGAATTCCATCACGCTGAACATGATGGGGCAGCCGCTTCCCTCGCCCAGCCGCATATCCAGGTGCAGCGTCGGCTCCAGCCCCATCTTCTCCATAATGGCCTGGTACGCCGGCTCCATGGAACAGTGGGACGCAAACATGTACTCCTGGGCATTGGGGGCAAAACGGCTGGCCAACAATGCCGCCGCCGCGCTGATCACTCCATCGATGACCACTGGCAACCCATAATAGGCGGCGCCCAAATATGTGCCCACCATACCTGCAATATCCAGCCCGCCGACTTTTGCCAGGATATCCAGAGGGTCTGTCCCGTCGACCTGATTGACTTCGACCGCTCTTCGAATCACATCCTGCTTATGTAAAAACGCTTCTTCCGTCAGGCCCGCACCCTTTCCTGTGATGGAAGCGATGGGCAACTCCGGGAAACACGCATGGACAATGGCGCTGGACGTGGTGGTATTGCCAATGCCCATCTCCCCGGTTCCAAACAGATTGACTCCCTCGTCTTTCAGCGCTTCCACTTGTCTCACGCCTACCATAATAGCTGCGATGGCCTCTTCCCTGGACATAGCCGGCTCCTTTGCAATATTGCCGGTACCCCTCCGGATTTTCTCCTGGACAAGCCCTTCCGCTTGAAGGTCTGCATCCACTCCGATATCCACGATCCGAACCTGCGCGCCATTTTGTTTCGCCAAAACCATCACGCCGGTTACGCCCTTCACCATGTTCAGCGTCTGCATGGCTGTGATCTCCTTGGGGGAGCTGGCCACGCCTTCCTCCAACACGCCGTTGTCCGCCGCCATAACGATAATCGCTTTCCCCTTAATCTCCGGGCAGACCTCCCCGTAGATTCCGGCCAGACGGCAAGCGATGGACTCCAGCTTTCCCAGACTTCCCAGAGGCTTCACCAGCTGGTCACAGCGCTCCATAGCGGCCTGTCTCTTGTTTTCATCGATGGGCTGTATGCCCGCAATCAGATTTTCAAAGGGTATCATCCACATATCTCCTTGTATTCTTATAGTTCTCCGTCCCAATGTTCGGGCCGGCATTGACTCAGCCCTTGCGGATATTATACCGTACCCTTGTGGGTTTGACAAGGAAATATTATGACATCCTTGGTACTTGCTTACTGTCCTTTTATAAAAGGGGAGAGAACATCCGGCATACCGCTTCCCGCACCCGATTCCATAGAGGCCGCTGCTGATGCGCCTCCAACGTGATCTCGGAGCATTGCGCTAGATCAGCCTCGAACGCGGCGTCCAGCTCCGCCGTCATCTCCCTGTGATAGAGAAAGGCGCTCTGCTCAAAATTCAGGCTAAAGCTCCGCACATCCAGATTGGCCGTCCCCACCGAGGCTATTTCCCCGTCGGCTGTGATGACTTTGCTGTGCAAAAATCCATTGTGATAGGCGTAGCAGCGGACGCCCGCCTGTAGAAGTTCTTCCACGTAAGACATAGAGGCCCAGAAAATACAAGGGTGATCCGGTTTATCAGGCAACATAAGGCGAACGTCAACCCCCGAAAGAGCCGCCATCTTTAAGGTTTCCCGAATAGTGTCATCCGGAATCAGATAAGGCGTCTGGATATATAGATTTCTGCGCGCGCTTGAAATCAAGCGCAGGAATCCGTTGCGAATGGTAGGCCATTTTGCGTCCGGGCCGCCGGACACCATCTGGACCGGCACATGCCGGATCGCTTTCGCCCCCAGTGTACAGGGCCGCAGCTCTTCCTCCCTGCACTCCCGCAGGAGTGAGATTGGATGATCCTCAATGGGGTCGGCTGCCGTATAATTCCAATCCTGAACAAAGCGGAGCTCCATCCCTCCCACAGCGCTTCCCTGGAAGCGCAGATGGGTATCTCGCCAGTACCCTAGCGGGCCTCTTCCCACGTATTCATCCCCTACATTGAATCCTCCCATATACCCAACGACTCCATCCACGATCAAAAGCTTTCGGTGATTCCGGTAATTGATCTGAAAATGCAGGTATGGCACAAAAGGCGGAAAAAAAGTCTCCACCTTCCCCCCAGCACTCTCCAGTTGGCGAAAAAAACGGCGGGGGATCAGCATACTCCCCATTCCATCCACCAGCAGGCGAACTTCCAGGCCCTCCCTCGCCTTTTGGCACAGCGCCTCCATAAAACGGCTGCCCAGCTCATCCTGGCGAAAAATATAGTATTGTATGAAAATATAGGACGTAGCTCTCCGGATATCGTCCAACTGGCTTTCAAATAGAGCGGTGCCATCGACAAAAAGATCAACCGCATTGTCATCGGTGACGATGCTATCGCTCTGGGCCAACTGTAGCCGAACCGAATCCATATGATCCTCTAACTCCGGAAGCGTGACACCCTGGTCAAATAACGCCTCCTGCCGGTGCGCCATTAAAATATCCAGGTCTCGGCTCTCCTTATCAGCAAACCGGGTCCGCCGCAAATCTCGCCCAAAATAGATGTACAGAAAAAAGCCTGGCACCGGAATCGCCAGCAGGACCAACAGCCACGCCCAGATCGCCGCCGCGCTAAGCCGCTTTGCCCGCATTTCCTGGGCGATCCAGTATATATTGACAATTCGAAAGATCCAGGAAATCAAAGTCCAGACTTGCCCCCATGACGGTAATTCCATATGGTCTCCTCCTTAACTGTTCTCTCCATAGTGTGTACTGCAAATGAGTTTTTATCCTTGTGCCGTATATCTCTTCTCCGTCTATATGCGGCCGATCTTTCTATTTTTAGAATTTTTTGACATTGAAAGCAGAGATACCACACGCTATAATACAATTCAGAAGGTTTCTTTTTTTTAACAAATATGATAGGAGGACACCAAATGAAAAAGCACTTTGCTAGACTGCTAGTCGTCACCCTTCTGGCAGCAGCCTTCCTGCTCACGTCCTGCAAGACCAGCAGTGGCGACAGCAGCTCCACATCCACCGCCAACAGTTCTGAAACGTCCACCGTTTCCAACGAGAGCTCCGGCGCGGACTCGTCCACTCCCTCGGCGGATCAGCCCTAGGATCTG
>JAHZBS010000005.1 GCA_019423265.1 Clostridiales bacterium | reverse complement strand
GTCGCATTCTACAAGTCACCCCAGATATGGAGAATCAACCATTACCGCTTCTTTCATCTGCCCACTGACCGAAGCGGCTTCTATACCTATATAAAGGACGGAAAAGACTACTGGTGTCCCACGGCAGAGCCGGCAAAAACCCGTCCGCAGTCATGGAAGGCAACGCACGGAATGGGATACACTGTCTACGATGCCAAGAGGCGAGGACTTGCGGTAAAAGCCACATATTTTGTTGGAGAGTACGAAAACTGCCTGATCTGGAATCTCAGAATCAGGAGCAATACGGACCGCAAGATCACCATGTTCCCCTTTGTCGAGCTGGGGATGATGGAATTTCAGCGGGAGCTTCAATGGCAGTGCTATAACAAACATCAGCTTTCGGTATACAACATGGACGATGTCCTGGTGTATAGGTATGGGGTGGAAATGCAGCCGCGTCCGGAGCAGACGCCCCTAGTATATTTTGCCGCGAATGTTCCAGTATCCGGGTTTGACGGCGACAGGGACGAGTTTGTGGGAAGCTATTCCAGCGAGGAAAATCCCAGAAACGTCGAGGCAGGACAGTGTACCAATTCGACTCTTGCCGGGGGCGATCCCTGCTTTGCACTCCAGCTGGATCTGGACCTCAAGGCTGGCGAGGAGAAAACCGTAAACATCTTCCTGGGCGTCGCCATGACGGAGGAGGACATCAAGCGCTCGGTGGCTCACTGCCGGGAGGAGGACTTTGTCGGCCAGTCCTTCAAAGCGCTTCAAAGACACTGGAACAACTATCTCAGCCGCTTTCACTGCGAGGTTCCCGATGAAAATGTGCAGCGCATGGTCAACATCTGGAATCCCTATCAGGCGGAGCGCAACTTCCTTTTCTCAAGAAATATCTCCTACTACGCCACCGGTACCTTCCGGGGTGTGGGATACCGCGATACCGCGCAGGATATTCTTGCGATGGTGCCATTCAGCCCGGACCGCGCGAAGGACAAAATTCAGCTGCTTCTGGGCCAGCAGTACAGCGACGGACACGCCAATCACTACTTTTTCCCCGTCGAGGGATTTGATCCCGTCACCACAGTCCATTCGGACGATCACCTGTGGATCATCATGTCAGTATACGCCGTGGTGATGGAGACAGGCTCCCTTTCCTTCCTCAATAAGAAGGTTCCATTCTATGACGGAGGGACGGCAACCGTCTATGAGCATCTACAGAGATCCGTGGAGTTTACATGCCGCAATCTCGGCAGCCACGGCTTCCCGCTTATGCTTCGATCCGACTGGAACGACATGCTCTACAAGGTTTGCCGCGAGGGAAAGGGCGAGAGCATCTGGACATCCATGCAGTTTGGAACCGTTCTCCGCATGATGGAGGAGCTTGCGCAGCTTATGGGCGAGGACGGCTCAGAATACGCGCGTCTCTATGAGGAACAGAAAAAACTTGTCAACAGCATTGCTTGGGACGGAGAGTGGTTCCGCCGCTGCATCACAGACGACGGCACGTTCATTGGCTCAAAGGAACAGCCACAGGCGAAAATTTGGCTGAACACCCAGTCATGGTCCGTGATTTCCGGCATGGGGGACAGAGACAAGTCTGAGAAGGCCATGGCAAGTGTCAAAAAGTATCTTGACACGGATCTCGGAATCAAAAAGATCGATCCCTCCATGAAGGATTACCCGTCGGCGGAGGATCCGCTCACATACTATAACAAGGGCTGTGGGGAGAATGGATCGGTATTCTGCCACGCCAACACATGGGCAATCATTGCGGAGTGTATGCTCGGCAACGGAGACGCCGCGTACAAATACTACCACCAGCTCCTTCCTATGGTGGCACAGGAGAAGGCGGGCGAGTGGAGATACAAGGCAGAGCCATATGTGTATGCCTCCAATATTTTCGGCCCGGAGAGTGATAAATTCGGCCTTGCAAACGTAAGCTGGCTGACGGGGACGGCCGCCTGGATGTATATCGCCGTGACCCAGCATATACTGGGGATAAAGCCCACATGGGAGGGTCTTGCGATCAAGCCCTGCCTTCCCAGCGAATGGAAGACGGTGACAGTCAAGCGCACGTTCCGCGGCTGTGTGTACACGATTGAGATTGAAAATCAGGGCATTGGGGCGAAAGAGGTTGTGATCCCCCATGTCAAGGGGCGCCGAAACCACAAGGTCAAGATAACCGTGTGACATACAGTGAGGGCAAAGGCCGATGGGTGAAGAAGAAAAAATCATGGAAGGGATCCTATTTTGCCCGGGGGATCCTGAGTTAAAACGTATGAAACTGCGCTCCCACAATCTGTGTACAGAGTATAACAGAACCTATGAGGATGAGACAGAAAAGCGGCAGGAGTTGATCCGCCAGATTGTGGGGGAGATAGGGGAGGAAGGCTTTATGCAGGGGCCAATTTTCTTCCACTATGGATGCCATACGAAGATCGGGACGCATTTCTTTGGCAATTACAATCTGACGGTGCAGGACGATGCCAGCGTCACCATCGGGGACTACTGCAATTTTGGCCCCAACGTGACCATTGTGACGCCGGTCCACCCGATGCTGCCGGGAGAGCGCAACGCCATGCTCGACAAGGATGGCAACGTAAAGCGCTTGTGTTATGCCAAGCCGGTCAAGATCGGCAACAATTGTTGGTTTGGCGCCAACGTCGTAGTGTGCTCCGGCGTCACCATCGGAGACGACTGTGTGATCGGAGCGGGCAGCGTGGTTGTAAAAGACATCCCGCCTCACACCTTTGCGGCGGGATGTCCATGCAAGGTTATCCGCCAGTTAACGGAAGCAGACAGCATGAGATACAAGCCCGACATCCTGGCCGACAACCGGATCATAGAATAGGCACAAGGCGGTCACCCTCTCATCAGGGTGACCGCCTATTGTAATTCTAGAGTTTAATCCCTGGCCGGACCGGTATGGTTACCCTTTCCGCGCGGGGATCTTTTTTCGCAGGCTGTCCAGCCGATTCAGCGCTTCATACAGGGTGGCATCCCTCTTGGCAAAGTGCAGCCGGATCAGATGGTTGACATTTTCACGGAAAAAACTTGATCCGGGAACCGCGCCGACTCCCACATCCCGGGCAAGGACCTCGCAGAATTCCAGATCGGAGTCGAACCCAAATTCAGAAATATCCAGCAGGATATAATACGCCCCCTGGGGCACAGTATGGGAAATACCCAAATCGTCAAGGCCGCTCAGGAATAAATCGCGCTTTTTTGTGTATTTGTCCCGGAGCCATGTATAATAGGCATCTCCGAACTTGAGGCCCGTCACCGCTGCCTCCTGTAGGGGGGCGGCGGCGCCGACGGTTAGAAAATCGTGAACTTTTTTGGCTACATCCACAATAGGTGCGGGGGCGATGATATAGCCCAGCCGCCACCCCGTGATGGAATAGGTTTTGGAAAGAGAGCTGCAGGAGATGGTGCGGTCCCACATGCCCGGCAAAGAGGCGAAGTAGATATGACGGTTTGGCTCGTAGACGATATGTTCATACACCTCGTCGGTGATCACAAAGGTATCATACGTCCCCGCAAAGTCCGCAATGATCTTCAGCTCGTCATAGGTGAAGACTTTGCCACAGGGATTGGAGGGGTTGCAGAGGATCAGTGCTTTTGGATGCTGCTGAAAGGCCGCCTCCAGCTCATTTACGTTGAAGTTGAATTCCGGGGGGTACAGGGGCACATAGATCGGTTCCGCGCCGGAGAGGATCGCATCTGCACCGTAATTTTCATAGAACGGTGAGAACACGATCACTTTGTCTCCGGGATTCGCCACCGTCATCATGGCGGCCATCATCGCTTCCGTGCTTCCGCAGGTGACGACAATCTCGCGGTTGGGATCAATCTGTCGGCCCATGAGCCGCGACTGCTTTTCTGCCAGGGCCTCGCGGAAGTTTTGCGCGCCCCAGGTGATGGAGTATTGGTGGAAGTCCTCCCGGGAAACCTCGGCGAGGCGCTGAAGAATCTCGCGGGGCGGCTCAAAATCGGGAAATCCCTGGGATAGATTGACGGCCCCGTATTGAAGGGATACCCGCGTCATCCGGCGAATGACGGAGTCAGTAAACACCGCGGTCCGTTTTGAAAGCTCTGGCATTTTTATACACCTCCGCTTAAATGGTAAAGTCCAGCTTGCGCTCGTCGATGATGCGCTTGGATTTATGTTCGGAACGTGTATCCAGCCCGCCGTCCGGGTGAACAATCACGCTGTAGGGCTTCACACCGATACGCGCTTTCAGCGCGTCGGAGACTCTTGCCGCCACTGTATCGTCAGATTCGGGATTATCCGCGTTCTTTTCAATTTCGACAGAATACTTGCATGTAAAGTCCTTGTCGAATACGCGGATGAGGTATTCGCCGGTGATGCCGGATAGCTCCCGAATCACCGCTTCAATGTCGCTGGGGAAGACGTTGACCGCCGACACGATGAACATGTCATCTTTTCTACCGCTGATATGAATGCGGCCATGAGTGCGGCCACAGGAGCAGGGGGTATTGTCAATCCAGCCGATATCGCCGGTGCGGAATCGGATCAATGGCCGGGCATGTTTGCGCAGCGTGGTGAAGACTAACTCGCCAACCTGACCGGGCTCCAATATCTCACCTGTATGGATATCCACGGTTTCCACAAGAATGTGGTTCTCGGCAATATGAAGTCCGTCCTTCGCCTCACACATGGCCGCGCAGGCGCCGAATATATCCGACAGCCCATAGAAATCATAGACCTCCGCGCCCCACAGATCCTCGATCGCCTTTCTTGTGGCGTCGATGGAGCCGCCCAACTCTCCCGCTACGATGATCTTTTTGATGGATAGGTCTTTCTTGGGATCAATGCCGCATTTTAGCGCCTTCTCACCCAGTTGCCATGCATAGGAGGGGCTGGTCCAGATGATAGTCGGCTGGTAGGTTTTCAGCACGAACAGCAGCCGTTCGCTGGGAAGAGTGCCGCCCCAGATGCAGAGGGCGCCTAGATTCTGTGCGCCGATGACATCCGGCCCACCGACATACAGAGAAAAGTTAAGGGCATGGACATAGCGATCCTTGGGCCGCATACCGATCTGCCAGAACCAGCGGCTTTCGGTATCCTGAAATTCATCGAAATCCTTCTTCGTAAACGGGCTCATGGTCGGAACGCCGGTGGAACCTGACGAGGTGGAGATGAAGACCACATCCTCCTCGGGGACAGCGCACAGTTCTCCGAGGAAAGAGCCTACACCCTGCGTATCGCGCTGCGTCTTCTTGTCGATAAACGGAAACTTCTGAATATCCGAAAGCTCTCGGATATCCTCCGGGGCAACGCCGGCCTCGTCAAAGGAGCGCTTGTAATAGGGGGCGTTATCATATGCGAACTTGACGATCTCTTTCAAGTCCGCGAGCTGCCGTTTTTCCAGTTCTTCCCTGGGAAGTGTCTCCAATTCTTCATCCCAATATTTGTTTGCAATGTCTCTCGCCATGATGATAGCCTCCTAACTGATTTTAAAGTTTTTGTCAATCGCATCCCATTTTTGGTCCCGGGAGCGCGTGATGGTTTCCAAGTCGCTTTCGCTCAGATGCTTGAAGCGGCCCTGTTTTTTTAGATACGAGCGGATATCAGTAAATTCTTTTGGTTTATGGTTCAGGGTAAATTCCCCGTTTTCAAATTCTGCCAGATACCAGAGGCCGCAGTCCACAACCTCCTTTGCGATTTCCACGGTCTCGTCGGTGGCGATTCCCCAGCCAGTGGGGCAGGGGGCCAGAATGTGGATGTATTTTGTTCCCCTGATCCTGGACGCTTTCTCTACTTTTCGCATGAAATCGTTCAGGTATCCGACGCTGGCAGTCGCCGCGTAGGGGATGCCGTGGGCGGCGACGATCTCAAACATGTTCTTCTTGGGGCGCAGATTGCCGTGGATATTGCGCCCGGCTGGCGTTGTGGTGGTTTTGGCCCCAAAGGGCGTCAGAGAACTTTTCTGAATGCCGGTATTCATGTACGCCTCATTGTCGTAACAGATGTACAGGATGTCGTCGTTTCGGTCGATGGCGCCGGATAGGGCTTGAAGTCCTATATCCGCCGTCCCGCCGTCACCGGCAAAGCCGACGGCGTGGAAATCCGTGATGCCCTGTGCTCTGAGTCCGGCCTCAATCCCCGTGAGCATGGAGGCGGTTCCTGCAAAAGTGGAGATGATGGCGTTGACGCCGAAGCAGAGCTGGGGGAAATTGAATCCCACCGCTGACATGCAGCCTGCGGGGAGGACGGCGATGGAGCGCTGCCCCAACACTTTTAGCGCAATCCGCACGGCAAGGCTACCGCCGCAGCCTGCACATGCCTTATGCCCGTAAAAGAACTCCTCCTCCTGCAAGGTTTTCACTGAAACGCTCATTCGTCCTCGCCTCCCATGCCTAAAAATTGAATTTTCACCGTTTCTTGTTTTAGATCCTCAAAGATTCCTGCCATTTCTGTCTGTGAAATATTTTTGCCGCCGAGTCCACCGATATAGTTGGAGCTTGGCATCGAGAGACCAGCCTTCAGCAAAGCCGAATTTACGTTGGTGTAAACGGTCCCCTCATTGCCGAAGGAAATGTCCTTTTCCAGCACGGCGACGGCTTTTGCATGGCTCACCGCCCTGGCTATTTCTGCACCTGGGAAGGGGCGGATATAGCGCAGCCGGAGAAGCCCGACACTTTCCCCCTGTTCCCGGAGCTTATCAACGGTTTCCCTGGCCAGCCCGGCAATACTCCCCAGCGTGATGAGAATATAGTCAGCGTCGGCGGTGCGGTATGTCTCTGTCAGTCCTGTATACTGCCGCCCAAAAATCTCCGCAAACCGCGCCTCCGCTTCGGCGATAGCTTTCTTCGCGTTCAACAGCCCGAGGTGCTCTTTGTACTTGAATGCAGTGTTGTGATCCGGCCCCGCTGAAAAGGCGAGATTTCGGGGATGTGCCAGATCCAGCTTGTTTTCTGTCTCATAGGCCGGCAAAAAGGCGTCCGCCTGTTCCGATGTGGGGACATCCACCACCTCGTAAGTGTGAGTCAGGACAAAGCCGTCCAAATTTGCCATAAAGGGGGTGGAAACGTCGGGGTGCTCGGCTATAAAATAGCTCATCAACGCGAGATCCAGGCTTTCCTGCGCATTTTCCGCATAGGCTTGGATCCAGCCGCAGTCCAGCTGTGACAGCGAATCCCGCTGATCGCCGTAGATGTTCCACGGCAGGGCGGTGGAGCGGTTGGCGTTCATCATGACAATGGGAAACCGGCCTCCGGAAGCGTAGGTCAAGCATTCTGCCATATACAGAAGACCCTGGGAGGAAGTAGCGGTAAAGGCCCTGGCGCCCACGGCCGATGCGCCCATGGCGCAGGAGAGAGCGGAATGTTCGGACTCAACGTGGATAAATTCCGATGGAAGGCTGCCGTCTTCTACCATTTCGGACAGTCTCTCCACAACGATGGTCTGCGGCGTGATGGGATAGGCGGAGATGACCTGTGGGCGCGCAAGGCGGATCCCCTCAGCAAAGGCCTCGTTTCCCGATAGAAATTTTTTTGCCATTACAGTTCCGCCTCCATTTCGATTGCGCCAGCTTTACAGATGGTTTTACAGATTCCACAGCCCTTGCAGAAGTCATAGTCGATGGCCACCCTGCCGCCGTCCTTATAGATCACTCCGTCGGGACAGTGTAGATAGCACTGTAGGCAGCCTACGCATGTATCCACGTGGATTACGGGGCGCACATTGCGCCAACCCGCATTTTTCGTCACCAGATAGCCTGCCTCGTACGCGGTGGCATTGGGGATGTCGGATAGTTTTGTCGGGATATGTTCCCGTAAGTATGGTTTCATCGTCGAACCTCCCTGGCGGCAGCATCTCTCGCCGCTGTGACCGCCGCGATATTTTTTGTGTGAAGCTTCTCCGGCATATACTGCCGGATGGCTTCCTCGATGTCGGCAAGGGTTATGCCGCGGAAGACAGCGGCAAGTGTACCCAGCATGATGGTGTTTGTGATAGGAATTTTCAATATCTCCGCTGCGATGGCGTCGCCGTCGATGGCAATCACACGGCTGTCATCCATTGGCTGCTTTGTGTTGAGTAGGATTATGCCTTCCGGCTTCAGTTCTGAGAAGGCGGCCTTTGTAAATAGCGTATCGTCGAGGAAAATGCTGTAATCCCCTTTTTCCACTTCGCTTCGGTCTCCGATAGGTTGGACGTCCAGCTTGGTGAAGGCGCGGATGGGCGCGCCGCGCCGTTCTGGCCCGAAGGAAGGAAATGCAAGGGCATACCCGCCGTCACCTCGCAAGGTGTAGGCCGCGCCGAGTAATCGCGCCGCTGTGAACGCGCCTTGGCCTCCGCGGCCGTGCCATACTATCTCTGTCATATGCGATCGCTCCTTTTATCCGTGTCATTTTCTGAAAAAGGGTGTAAAAAATAGAAGCCTTCGCCCCGGCTTCTTAAAATTGCGTTCATTCGATTCTATGTCGGGCGTGATCTTTGATAGTATTGTACTCGATCCTTCGTTTCTTGTCTAATATGTGATAGGAATAAGCAGCTATAGATTTTTTCTATAATATTTTTCCGCAGCATAGCGCTGAAGATACCGCTTAATTTCATCGATGTAAATCTCGCCCATTTTGCTGAGGATCACATTTTTTTTCACAATATATCCGATCTCCATCGTGCTACAGAGATCATCGCCGGGGGCTTCAAAGGGGACAGCCACATAATCGGTTCCGTTCAGCTCTTCGCAGATGATGCCCGAACACAGAGTATACCCGTTCAGCCCAACCATTAGATTTAGCATGGTAGCCCGGTCGCAGGCTTTGATGATGCGGGGATACTCATTTGTGCTAAGGATTTCCTCAGCAAAGTAAAAGGAGCTGGTATCGCCCTGCTCAAAGGATAGGCAGGGATATCTCTCCAGCTGTGAAAAGCATATGGACGTGCAGCCGGCAAGGGGATGCCCCTTCCACAGATAGACATAGGCGTTGCAGTCAATCAACTTGTGAAATTCAAGATCGTTGGCATGGAGCAGTTTCAGCATGATCTTTCGATTAAAATCGCTTAGATAGAGGATGCCGATTTCGCTTTTCAGCGTGCTGACATCATCGATAACATCCCGTGTCTTGGTCTCTCGGATGGCAAATTCATATTCGGAGATATTGAATCTTTTGACCATCTCAACAAAGGTTTTTACGGCAAAAGAGTAGTGTTGCGTGGAGACGCCAAACTTTTTTTTCAGGTTTCCTAGCTTTCCATATTTGTCCAAAAGGGACTCATACTGTTGGTACACCTGGCGCGCATAGGAAAGAAACTCAACGCCGTCATTGGTTAGCGTTACCCCCCGCCCGCTCCGGTGAAAGATCACGATGCCGAGCTCTTTTTCTAGCTCTTTTATTGCGCTGGTCAGGGATGGCTGCGCAACATAGAGAATTTCCGCCGCCTTATTCAGAGAACCTGTCTCTGAAATAATGATTGCATAGTGTAATTGCTGTAGTGTCATAGCGTTCCTCCCAGTCCGCAGGGATGTTGTCCGTGAAGTAAAAAAGAGCCGTTTCACTCGAGGCTCTCAAAAGGCTTGTATCTTGTACACAAACATAGATTTTATAAACGTAATATAGCATAGGCCTTTTTGTTTGTCAATCAAAATTTGAATTCCCCAAACTTACTCCATTCTCCATTCCGAAGCGATCCCTTTCGGGAGAAAATTATTTCAGAAATCTATTGATATTGTCACAATTCCCATGCTTGAATACCTATAATAAATATGGTATTATAGGGCTATGAAATGATAACGAGGTGACGTTATGAAGATATCCACGAAGGGGCGATACGCGCTGCGGATGCTCCTTGATCTGGCAGAACACCAGAATTGCGGTTTTGTGGCGCTTAAAGATATAGCGCAGCGTCAAAATATCTCCAAAAAATATTTAGAGCAGATCATTCCCGTTTTCAATCGATCGGATATTCTGAAGACAAATCGAGGATTTCAGGGAGGTTATAAGCTTGCCAAGTCGCCGGATCAATATACCGTAGGGGAAATATTGCGTCTGACGGAAGGCAGCTTGGCGCCCGTTGCCTGTCTGGAGGAGGAACCCAATCAATGTGAGCGCAGCGGCGAATGCGCTACGCTTCCGGTATGGCAGGGGTTAAAGCGCGTCATCTGCGAATATCTTGACGGCATTACATTGCAGGATATCTTGGACCAGCAGAGAGAGCGATATACCAACGATTATATGATATAAGAATCGCAACCGTATCATCACATATAATTGAGGGAAAGTAAATGGATTCTAAGGGAAAAAGAGAGACCATAGCGCATCATTCGATGGCTGTGGTGGGAGGCTTTTTTGGGGTTTATGCGCTCCTGACCAGAAATGCCACGTTCGGCTCTTCTGAGACCTCCAATTTGATCTATCTTGTGGTGGCTGGCCTGAGCGGCTCCACCCACGCATTGTTAATCCGCATTGGCGCGACGCTTTGCTATATTATAGGCATTGTTTTCGCCACAGTCGGAATCAGATTTCTTAAAAGATTTGACTTTCGCTATGTGGCGATTTTCATTGATGTCATTGCCTGCTTGTCCCTAGCGCAGATTCCGGAGACAATCGATCCGGTTCTAGCGCTGTATCCTATGTTTTTTGCAACATCTGTACAATGGCAGGCATATACGGAGGCTGCCGGTTTTAACAGTGCCACCATCTTCTCCACCAACAATCTGAGACAATGTTTTGTTGGGTTGACAGACTATCTCTGCTGTCACGAGGAAAAGAGTCTGCGCAGATTTAAATTCTACGGGGGTACGCTGCTCTGTTTTCATGCGGGGGTAATTTACGCATGGTGCTGTCTCCAGCTCTGGGGAATTCGAAGTATATACGGATGCCTGCCGTTGCTTGTTGTCACAGCGGCGGCGACATTTTTGGACGACGACCGCGCGAGGCCGTTCAAGTCCCATGTCGCCAGGGCGCTGCACATTTCAAGATAGGGGATACGCGGAGCAGGGGAAGGACAACTTTTTTAAAAGCAGTACAGCCAGGACAATTATTCCGCGAACATTGGCGTGGAAAGGTAGCGCTCGCCCGTATCAGGAAGCAGGACTACGATGAGCTTGCCCTTATTTTCCGGGCGCTTGGCCAGTTCCGTCGCAGCGAATACAGCAGCGCCGGAGGAAATGCCGACCAGCAGTCCTTCCTTTCGAGCCAGCGTCCTGCCAGTTTCAAAGGCATCTTCGTTTTCTACGGCGATGATTTCGTCATAAATCTCAGTGTTCAGTGTCTCCGGAACGAAACCAGCGCCGATCCCCTGGATCTTGTGGGGGCCTGGCGTACCCTGGGAAAGCACGGGAGAACCTGCGGGCTCCACAGCAACGACCTTGATATTGGGATTTTGGCTCTTCAAGTACTCGCCCACGCCGGAAACCGTTCCACCGGTGCCTACGCCGGCCACAAAGATATCAACTTTGCCGTCGGTGTCCGCCCAGATCTCCGGTCCGGTGGTGCTGCGGTGGGCCGCCGGGTTTGCAGTATTGGTGAATTGACTTGGGATAAAACTGTTTGGCGTCTTGGCCGCCAATTCCTCCGCCTTTGCGATGGCGCCTTTCATCCCTTTAGCGCCTTCAGTTAAAACAAGCTCCGCCCCATACGCTTTCAACAGATTTCGGCGCTCAATGCTCATGGTCTCCGGCATGGTGAGGATAACCCTATAGCCTCTGGAAGCGGCCACCGCTGCAAGGCCGATGCCCGTGTTGCCGCTGGTGGGCTCGATGATAATAGAACCTGGTTTTAAAATTCCTTTTGCCTCGGCATCGTCGATCATCGCCTTGGCGATTCTATCTTTTACGCTGCCCGCCGGGTTGAAATATTCCAGCTTACCGTAAATTGTGGCGGTAAGTTCTTTCTGCCGTCCATAGTTTGTCAGCTTTAGCAGAGGGGTTCCGCCGATGAGATCTGTAATCCGTTCAAATGTTTTCATGTGAAGTCTCTCCTTTTCATAATGGGGTATGCCGGCTAAAATAGTACTGTGTACATCGACATCGCTGCGCCATGGATACTGGTTTCATAGATTTCCCTCGATTTCTTAATACTTATAAAACCTATTTAATTTATAGGTTATTATATCACCGCGTGCCCGGTATGTCAATCCTCTTTAGAAAAATTTTCTAACACACCTCTTGACAAGCATATGAGTTTCCTTTATGATATACATCAATTACATAGGTTTTATATGTTTGGTTTGCCGTGCTGCGCGGAACTGGCTGGAAATCTGAACTTTCCGGCGCGCGGCTATTTGTGCCGGAGCGCCACAAATAGCTCTTATGGCAGAAGTTGCCTCTGTCGCTGACGCTCCGGAATGGAGAATATTATGGAAACGTTGACAAGAGAAATGGCGTGGGAGCTGCTGAACGAATACAATCGTGAGCCTTTTCACCTAAAGCATGGGCTGACGGTGGAAGGCGTCATGCGCTATTTTGCCCGGGAGCAGGGCTATGGCGCGGATGAGGAGTTTTGGGGCATCGTCGGCCTTTTACATGACTTGGATTTTGAGCGGTATCCGGAGGAACATTGTATTAAGGAACAGGAAATTCTGCGGGAGCGCGGGGTGGACGAGCGGATCGTCCACGCACCGCCAGTCACGGCTACGCGCTGACCGTGGACATTGAGCCAGAGCATGAGATGGAAAAGGTACTGTACGCCGTGGACGAACTGACGGGTCTGATCGGCGCGGTGGCCTTGATGCGGCCGTCCAAAAGTGTTTCAGATCTGGAATTAAAATCAGTGAAGAAAAAATACAAGAGTGCAAATTTTGCAGCTGGCTGTTCACGGGATGTTATAGAGCGCGGCGCGGCTATGCTGGGCTGGACGCTGGACGAGCTGATTGAGCGGACAATCCTTGCCATGAGGAGCTGTGAAGATTCATTATAGTATAACATTTATGAAAAGGAGCACATGACTATGAAAAACAATCGATTTGAACTGAACAAAAACTTGGCGCAGATGCTCAAAGGCGGCGTAATCATGGATGTCACCACGCCGGAACAGGCCAAAATCGCTGAGGCAGCCGGGGCCTGTGCTGTAATGGCGTTGGAGCGCATTCCCGCGGATATCCGCGCAGCAGGCGGCGTATCCCGGATGAGTGATCCGAAGATGATTAAGGGCATCCAGAACGCTGTGACGATTCCGGTTATGGCAAAATGCCGTATCGGTCACTTTGCCGAGGCCCAGATTTTGCAGGCCATCGAGATTGATTACATCGACGAGAGTGAAGTGCTCTCACCGGCCGACGATCGATACCACATCGATAAAACCCAATTCGATGTGCCCTTCGTGTGCGGTGCAAAGGATTTAGGGGAGGCTCTGCGGCGCATCAATGAGGGTGCGTCTATGATCCGGACCAAGGGCGAACCCGGCACCGGCGATGTTGTCCAGGCTGTGCGCCACATGCGGCTGATGCAGTCGGAGATTCGCCGCATTGGCGCCATGGCGGAGGATGAATTGTTTGATGCCGCCAAGCAGCTACAGGTCCCCTATGAGCTGGTACTCTACGTTCATGAGAATAAAAAGCTTCCGGTTGTCAATTTTGCCGCGGGCGGCGTTGCAACGCCTGCGGACGCAGCGCTGATGATGCAGCTGGGGGCAGAGGGGGTATTCGTCGGCTCCGGCATCTTTAAGTCCGGCAATCCGGAAAAACGTGCCGCCGCCATTGTTAAGGCAGTGACCAACTTTACCGACGCGAAAATGCTGGCGGAATTGTCGGAAGACCTGGGCGACGCGATGGTCGGCATCAACGAGCAGGAAATCGAGCTTCTGATGGCGGAAAGAGGAAAATAATGATACAGATTGGCGTCCTAGCCTTGCAGGGAGCATTTATCGAGCACGAACAGATGCTTTCCCAACTCGGCGTTTCCTCGTTTGAAATCAGGCAGAAAAAGGATTTGGAGATTCCCATGGATGGACTTATCATCCCGGGCGGAGAGAGCACGGTGCAGGGGAAACTGCTGCGGGAGCTGGGTTTATTTGATCCGCTGAGACAGCGCATTGAACAGGGATTGCCCGTATTCGGCACTTGTGCGGGACTGCTTTTGCTCGCAAAGAAAATCAAAAACGACGATCGATCCCACCTGGCGACCATGGATATCACCGCGGTGCGCAATGCCTACGGCCGCCAGCTCGGCAGTTTCTATACCGAAGGGGAGGTGAAAGGGATGGGCGTCATTCCCATGACGTTTATCCGCGCTCCCTACATTGAATCCGTATGGGGCGGCGCCGAAATCCTGGCACCGGTCCAAGGGCATATTGTGGCGGCGCGGCAGAAAAATCAGCTCGTTACAGCCTTTCATCCGGAACTTTTGGAGGATCTGACGGTGCATCGCTATTTTATCGACATGGTGAAAAGTGCCCTAGAGCAGCTATAGGGGAGGTGCCTATGATCAACAGAGACCGTCTGCTGAGTCTGTTTGAGCAGCTTATTTCCTTCGACAGCCCTTCCTTCGGAGAGCGGGAAATCTGTGATTTCATCAAGGGAAAGCTGGCTGATCTCGGAATCGCCGCCTGTGAGGATGGCGCAGCTGAGAAGATCGGTGGAAACTGTGGAAACCTATACGCCTATGTGGGCGGAGCGCTGAATCTGCCGCCCCTCCTTTTCTGCGCGCATATGGACACGGTGGAGCCTTCCCGCGGAAAACAGATGCGGACTGCTGCGGGCGGCATCATAACCTCAGATGGTAAAACCGTTCTCGGTGCGGATGACTGCGCGGGGATCGCCGCGATCCTTGAAGCGCTGACGGCGGCGGAGGAATCCGGCCTGCCCCACCGCCCTGTTGAAATAGTACTCACTGTTGCGGAGGAACCGTACTGCGTGGGCATTCAGCATTTTGATTTTTCAAAGCTCCGGTCCCGGGAAGCGTACGTGTTTGACCTCACAGGCCCGGTTGGCGGAGCCGCCTATCAGGCTCCCACGATCCTTTCGTTTGAAGCTGTTTTTACCGGACGCGCCTCCCACGCGGGGTTTGCGCCGGAGAAAGGGATTCATGCGGTCAAGGCCGCCGGAGTGGCTGTGGCACAGATTCCCTGCGGTAGAATCGGAGATACAACGATCAATATAGGAACGATTTCCGGGGGCTCAGCGGATAATATTGTGCCTGACCGCTGCACGGTGACCGGCGAGATACGCAGCTTTTCCGACAAAGAGGCGCATGAGCAGTTTGATAACATTTGTACTGCTATGGAGCAGGCGGCAAAGGCCTGCGGTGCGGAGGTTGCTCTGCAAGGGACCGTCAACTGTACAGCTTACCGCACGGACCCGGCCCATTCCGCAGTAAAACGATTTGAGTCGGCCTGTTCCCGCTTAAATCTAAAAGCGAATCTGTGTAAAACGTTTGGCGGCAGCGATAATAATCATCTCGCCCTCCATGGGGTTGGCGGTATCGTGGTAGCCACGGCGATGAACAACTGTCATTCCTGCGCCGAATATACGACGGAACAGGAATTGGAACATGCGGCGGACCTGGCCCTTGCGCTGATGCTGTCAGAGGAATTGTAAAGTATAAGCTATGAAAGAGGGGGTGTCGCTTTTGGCCACACCCCCTTGGTCTTACTTAGACTTCTTAAACAGAACGGCCCTAACCGCACCCTTTGGATCTCTGATAAGCAGAATCACAAGCCAAATTATAAGTCCGAGTGCCACGACAGAAAGGCCGAGATAGAGATCATTGAGCATCTGGGCCGGAGTTGGAGTAAAGTATTCCGCTTGGAGCTCCGCATACTCAAAGATGGCATCCACAAACCACATAATAGAAGCGCCCCAATACATCCAGCAGAGGATACCGACCTTCATTTCACTTTGGGGTGCATTTTTGTACCAGATGATTGTGCAGATAATAGCGGCAAAAACAGTTGTCAGCAGTGTCATAGGAGAGGCCTCTTTACTTTAGAGAAGTCTGTGATTGTAAGAACTTCTTTTCCATAGCGCTGGTGACGGCGAGCATTCCCAGCCAAATCACCGTGACGAGAACGGCCATCGCTGTGCCTGTGGTAGCCATTTCGTTCACCATCGCAGCGGCACCCGCCGGATCACTTGCCGCTGTCAGGAATGGAAACCAGGGAACCACCTCCCCGTGCCATACGTGTTCAAAAGCCAGCAGAGCGGAACCGCCCCAGAGCATATGGGAGAGCCATTTCAGCTTTCGTGAGAGCGGTATCTTTTTTGCCATCTCGTGGCCGCCCTCCGTGTTCAGTTTGGCTTCAACCTCTTTCTCTCTGGACTGAAGCGCTTTTGCAGCGATGGTTGTAACGACGGCTTCGGCAGCCGTAACAAGAAAACATGACATTTGATAAATCCCCTTTCTGTGATTGTATTGTAACCCCACTTGAGGTATCAAAAAAAGGTATGCGGCTTCTCTTCGGGGAAACCGTATACCTTCTTAGTATACATACATAGCAAAAAACAGTGGGGGTTCGAGAACACGTCTGTGTTCTTCCATCAGCTTCATGCGGATGGAGATTGCCTTTATTATAGATAAAAGATTCAGATTTGTCAAGATAGATCAGAACAGATTCTGTATTTCTGTGACGGCGTTCTTGACCAGTTTTCCGATATTGAAATCAGAAACGCCCACAAGGATTGTATCGCAGTGGTTGAAGGGGATCAAGATCCGTTTTGCGCGGCTCTGACCGACAGCGGTGGCCATAGTAGGCGTGATCTCTCCCAGCAGCGAGTCTGCGATCACAATACCCATAGGGCCCACGATGACATCGGCCTTGCGGCAAGCGACCACGACCGCATTTTCTCCCGTCGCCGCATTGTCAGCCCCGGCTTTCAGCATGGCGGAAGTGGCGGCGCTGTTTGTGCCGACAGCAGTTACCTGAACATGGGGGATGGTCTGTTTTATGGCGGTCACCAACTGTTTCCCGACTCCGCCGCCCTGTGCGTCTATAACAAGAATGGTCATAGGTCCTCCTGGTGGTTTGAGTTTAGTAAGAGCCAAGTACACCAAGTATAGTATCACATTGTTGGATTTTTTTCAACTGCCTGGCGTGACCACCTGTTAGAGCAAATCTAACGGCTGCACGGGGATAGCGGTTGTCTTATTATGGCTTTTGCGGTATAATATTTACATAACTTCTCGGAAAGTGAGTTGAGCACGGATGCAAATCGCTGAACAATGCTTTGAAAAGGATATGGAATCCTTCTTTCTCTCTCTTGGCGGCTATACCAAGGGAACAGATACATACGATGCGGAGCTTGGTCTGTATGTAAACACTTTGATTGATTTTATTCAGCGGACTCAGCCCGAGGCGTGGGCATGTTTTGCCAATGGGTATCGAGCGAATGCAAAAAGGAAGTTCTGCCTTTCCTTCAACAAAGCCTGCGATGAAGAAGGTCTGCTCTCTGTTCTCCGGCATGGTTTTTACCACCGCAAGCTTCACTTTTGGGTGTACTATTGCAAGCCGGAGTCCGGCTCGAACCGGGCCACCGTAGAACTTTGGACGCACAATAAGGTGGAATGTTACCGCCAGCGTTGTTATTCGGCTGATATGGTGCTGGCGCTCAATGGGATCCCTGTATTTGAGTTAAAACCAAAACGCCGCCGGGCTGACGGGGAAGAACGCGAAGCGGCAGCTAAATGTTAAAGAATATATTTTGTGTATCGCCATACCCCTTGCGGTTGGCGGGGCATCTGCGCTTTTAACACGCGGCGGTATGGAAACCTTTCAGTCGTTAAATAAGCCGGCGCTTTCTCCTCCGGGATGGCTTTTTCCGGTGGTGTGGACGGTCTTATACATTCTGATGGGCATTGCCTCTTATCTTGTTCTTACATCGGGACAACCGAACCGAGCGGCTCTGACTGTCTATGGAATACAGCTCGTATTCAACTTTTTTTGGTCTATCATTTTCTTCAACCTTGAGTCCTATTTATTCGCCTTTATCTGGCTGGTTTTTCTATGGATTCTCATTTTTACAACCATGATTCTGTTCTACAGAATTTCCAAACCCGCCGGGTATCTGTTGCTTCCATATTTGCTGTGGGTTACATTTGCCGGGTATCTTAACTTTTGTATTTATCTGCTGAATTAGACATTAAAGATCCCCATTTCTTCTGCGATATCCTGCATCATTCCATCTGTCTTGGCCAAAGTATCAGCGCAAAGCTTCAGCTTTTTGTCCCTCTCTGCGTTGGGGGGAAGACCTTTTTTATACCGCAGATTATGCTCTAAGGAAGCCCACGAATCCATGGCTGTTGTGCGGATCTGGATTTCACAGGGAATCATCTGAATTCCATGATATAACTGGATCGGAACGCGCAGGACTAGATGCAGGCTTCTGTAACCGTTCGGCTTCGGATGCCTGATATAATCCTTGGTCATTTCCAGCTGAATCGTACCGTCTGAGAGCAGCGCATCCTTTACGGCATAGATGTCAAAGATATACTCACAAATCACTCGGACGCCCGCCACATCGCGCAGATTTTCAAATATGGATCGGAGCGTCAGCGGAAATCCTCTTGCATTTAGCTTATGCCGTATGCTCTGTGGCTCTTTTATACGGGTGGTGACCGCGCGAATCGGAGAATGCCTGCCGATAGACAGGCATTCTTTTTCAATGATATCAAGGCGTGTTGTTACAATTCGGACGGCAGATTCGTATAAGGCCGTCATTTGACGGTAATACAGTATAAATTTTTCTAAATCTTCATTGTCCGGCAGTGGAATGTCGGGTATTTTATCGATATCCGGTTCAATCATTTTTATTCAGCTCCTTGGCTATAAATTGGTTATCTTATGAAGCCTGTTCAAATTGACTGTTATACAAATTCGCATAGAACCCACCTTTTGCAAGCAGCGTATCATGGTTGCCGCTTTCCACAATATCACCGTCACACATCACCAAAATGCAATCTGCATTTTTGATTGTAGACAGGCGATGGGCAATCACAAAGCTGGTGCGCCCTTCGGTCAACATGTCCATTGCCTTTTGTACTTTCAACTCCGTTCTTGTGTCCACAGAGCTGGTTGCTTCATCCAAAATCAGCAAAGGATTGTCTGCAAGCATGACGCGGGCAATGGTGAAGAGCTGCTTTTGTCCTGAGGAAAGACTGGCATTGTCCCCAAGTACCGTTTCATAGCGGTTTGGCAGTTGATCGATCAGATCCATCAGTCCCACTGCGCTGCATACCTCATCAAGCTTTTCATCGGAAACATTTTCTTTGTTATAAACAAGATTTTCTCGAACGGTGCCCTCAAACAGCCAAGTATCCTGTAAAACCATACCGAAGAGGTCGTGTACATTTTCTCGCTTTAAATCAGCAATGTTGATCCCGTCAATGGAAATGCTGCCGCTGTTGACTTCGTAAAACCGCATAAGCAGGTTGACAAGAGTCGTTTTCCCAGCGCCCGTCGGCCCGACAATCGCAATTTTTTGTCCGGCGTGTACCGCATTCGAAAAGTCCTTGATAATAATTTTGCTGGGCTCGTATCCAAACTTTACGTTTGTGAATTCCACATCGTCCTTTACTTCTCGCAGTTCAGCAGACTTATGGCTTTCGTCCTCCATTTCATCTTCATCAAGGAACTCAAAAGCGCGCTCGCAGGCGGCCGCCATACTCTGTGTGCTTTGCAGCGCCTGAGAAATATTTTGCAGGGGATACGTGAAATTGCGGATATAGAGCATAAAAGCAACGATGACGCCAAACGTGATTTTTCCCTGCATGGCCATCACGGCGCCCACAATGCATACGACCACATAGGCAAAGTTGCCGATGAAATTCATCAGCGGCATCATCATCCCCGAGAGGAATTGACTCTTCCACGCAGAATCGTATAGGCGATCGTTTCGGGTATGAAATTCCCTCCTGGCATTTTTTTCGCCGTTATATGCCTTGATGACCTGCAGCCCTGCATAGCTTTCTTCCACATGGCCGTTAATACCGCCAAGTTCTTTTTGCTGTATGGCGAAATACTTTTGTGATTTTGAAATAATAAACAACACGACAGCAAAGCCGAGCAGGGCGGAAACAATGCCGCACAGCGCCATAACCCAGTTGGTCAAAAGCATCATCAGAGTTGCGCCGAGCAGAAGGGCAATGGAGAAAATCAGCGTAGAGAAGCATTGATTCATAGTCTGGCCGACGGTATCAATATCGTTGGTAACCCGGCTCAGCGTATCTCCCGTTGGGTGGGAATCAAAATATTTCAAGGGCAGCCGGTTAATTTTTTTGGAAATGTCCCGCCGCATATTCTGTGTAATACGCTGTGTGACAGTCGCCATCATAAAGCCCTGTACATAGTTGACTACAAAGCCCAGCAGATATATGACCGCCAAAAAGCCGGCGACGCGGACAATAGCGGCGATATCCATCGTGCCGGTGAGCCCCTCTTTGATGAGATCCGTTACATCTCCGAGTTTATTCGGGCCAATCAGCGTCAGCACCGCGCCGATGATGGAGAGGAATACCGACACAATCAATGCGGCTTTGTATTTGCCGATATAGCGGAAAAAGTCTCTGAAAGCCTTTTTTAAGTTTTTACTTTTTTCACCTGTCCCCATGCTGCCGGGCCCTGTCTGAACAGCCGTCATTCTCTTTTCAGCCATTTTCGATTTCCTCCTTTGAAAGCTGCGAAGCAGCAATCTCCATATATTCTGAACAGTTTGCAAGCAATTCTCTATGCGTACCTTTGCCGACAATCCTGCCGTGCTCCAGTACAATGATTTGGTCTGCGTCCCGAATGGTACTGATTCGCTGCGCAACAATCAGTTTCGTCGTGTCAGCGGTTTTTTCGTTCAGGGCGTGGCGGAGCGTTCGGTCCGTCTTATAGTCAAGCGCAGAAAATGAATCGTCAAAGATCAAAATTTCCGGCTTTCTTGCGATGGCTCTTGCAATGGATAATCGCTGCTTTTGGCCGCCTGAAACATTGGTGCCGCCTTGTGCAATGGCCGCGCCGTAGGTTCCGTCCATCTTCCCCACAAACTCCCAAGCCTGTGCAACAGAAATCGCTTCCTCTATATCCTGCTCCGGGATAGTTTCTTTTCCGTTTTCTCCAAAGGCCACGTTGGAGGTGACAGTCCCTGAAAACAGTACGGCTTTCTGGGATACATACCCTATCTTATTTCTCAGATCCCCCTGTCTGCACTGGCGCACATCCACACCGTCTACCAGCACCTGGCCCTGCGTTGCGTCGTAAAACCTTGGAATCAGGTTAATGAGCGTTGTTTTTCCGCATCCGGTTGCGCCGATCAGGGCAACCGTTTCGCCCTGCTCAGCGGTAAAGCTGATATTATGCAAAGTATCTGCCGCTGCACCGGGATAGCGAAACGATACATTCCGAAATTCAATCTTTCCCGGGTGTTTATCTGGGAAGGACTGCTGCCCATCGCAGATGTTTGTTTTGGTATCCAAAACCTCGCAGATACGGTTTGCAGATACTTGTGCCCGGGGTAGAAGGATGAAAATCATGTTTAGAAGCATAAAGGCCATGATAACCTGTATCGCGTAGTTGGAAAACACCACCATATCAGAGAACACGCCGAGCTTTTCGCCCTGTGCCACGGCGTCAATCAGATAGGTCCCAATCCAATAGACAGCCAATGTCAGTCCGGAGCTGAGCAGTGTCATTGTTGGGGACATGAGAGCCATTACACGGTTGGCCGCCATGTTTGTCTGCGTCACCTCATCGTTGGCGGCGGCAAATTTATTTTCCTGATAGCTTTCGGCATTGTAGGCTCTGACAACCCGAATGCCGGTGAGCTGTTCCCTTGTAACACGGTTCAGATTGTCGGTCAGCCCTTGGATCTTTTTAAAACGGGGCAGAGCAAAAATCAGCGTAATCGCAAGCACCACAACTAGAATCAACACTGCTACCGCCGTGGTTGCCGTCCACTGCCAGTTTTTGCCGGCAATTTTGCAGATGGCCCACACCGCCATAATCGGAGCTTTCACAATGGCCTGTAGCCCCATAGCCACCAGATTTTGAATTTGTGTGATGTCGTTGGTGGTGCGGTTAATCAGGCTGGCCGCAGAAAAACGGTCGATCTCTTCCATAGAGAATCCGAGGGTCTTGTCATATACTTTTTCGCGCAGGATTTTAGAAAGTCCGGCGGCTACCTTTGCAGCGAAATATCCCACTATAACGGATGATACCACACTGCCGAGAGCACAGAGCATCATATATCCGCCCTGCGTAAGAATATCGCGCATAGCGCTTCCTTCTGTCTGTACCAAGGTGGTAATGGCAGACATATAATCCGGCAGTTTTAAGTCAAGCCACACTTGCCCGACAACAAATAGTACGCAGATTCCTATATAGAACCATTGTTTTTTGCTGATATATCTCATGATTTTCAGCATTTCAATACCTCCGCTCTAATTATAAGTGTGCTATTAATACCATGCTATTGATATGATTAAAATAAAAACCTGCAAAAGACAGGCATTATTTTAAAGAGTTGCGAACCTTTAAGAGCAACATCTTAAAAATAGCTTGTTCCTCTTCCGTAAGACCGGACAACAGTTTCTGTTCTGTAGCTATCATATTTTTTTCAGCCGTTTTGCAGCATGACATTCCTGAAGACGTAATCCGAAGCATTTTGATTCGCTTGTCTGTCGGATCGCCGAACGCTTCCACAAACCCCTTTTGTTCCAGTCGGCTAGCGATTCCGGCGGCAGTTGACTGAGCAACGTGAAGCCATCGCTCTAAATCCTTTAAAGACATTTGCTTTTCACTTGTCTGATTTAATGCCAGCAGTGCGCCAACCTGTGCCATCGTCAGATCCTGGGCGCGAAGTAGATTATTTGCCTGTTTTTCTAACTCATCATGAATTTGCTTCAATAAATCACCGCAATTTCGTCCGTTCGCCATACTCACACCTCCTGTTTAAAATAATAGCATACTATTGTTTGGATGTCAAGAGCTAAATTCTATGTTAAACCATGCTGTGTTATTCTACTGACGTTAGGCCATCCTCGTGATGTACAGCCGCTCCAGGCGGGACAAGTGGCGCGGAATTATCTCTTTGGGGGCGGCTGCCTTTTGTGATCTCCTGGGCTGTTTCAGCTACGGTGGCGTCAATGTACTGTTTCCAGAGCGGAGCCTCCAGAATCTCCCTCCGGGTCTCACATTTCAGGATCAAATCTCGGAGTCTTTCAGGCGTTGCTTGATTTGCTTCAAACATAGCCACAAAATACTTCCGGAACTGGTCTAAAGTCAACGGTACAATATCCAGTCGCTGCTTTACATCGCCTTTGGCGTACCAGGTACCGTGCCGGAATGTTTCGGCTGTGTTGGTATCAATTTTAATAGCGATGAACATTCCGTATACCGGCTTATCATACTTCAAAACAGCGTCGGAGACGTGGCGCCGAACAGGTTCGCCCTCCATGGCCTCCTGTCTGGAAGAGGTACACATGGTTACTTCGATCAGTATGGTAAAATCAGCAAATTCGCAATACAAATCGCCTTTTCCGCCGCCCGCGGCGGAAACCGGCATAAAATCGGAGTCTAACTTAAAACCGCGGACCTCATAGGGCTTGTTTACCATGTGGTTGATTGCCAATGCAGCTCTCCAAAGAGTCCATTCAAGGTAAGCCGGTGTTTCATCCTTTGGAACTTCGATGGCAGTATCCTCATCATAGACCAGCCTGCCGCCGCCATTGATAAGCAGTGTCATATAGTCAGCGATCTCTTTCCACTGCTTACACTGATCATCCGCGTACTGGATTTCATCGGTCTGGGCAAGGATGTTCTCAAGCCGCTGCCTTGCAATATTAATTTCCGCCGGCGTTGTCAGCGGCAGATCGGAAATATCAAACGCAATACGCCGATCTTTCATCTGCTTTACCAAATCATCAAGCAGAGATTTCGCCACATCCACATTGTCCGTAGGCAGAGATGCGCCATTACAGAGTTTCCTGTACTGCTCTATGATGGGCTCTGCACTGGCGGTGGTTTTGGCAAGTTTCTCAGCAAGGACATGTTTGGTCGGGACAATTACAAGACCTCTGCCTTTGCGCTGAAACACACCAGAAATGCGGAGGTATCGCATGTTCATGTCGCTGTACTCTAAGAAATTGTCCGCCTTTTTATCGTAATTCTCGCCGCGCTTAGCGATTTCCCGTTTGTCAAATGGGCGTTTTGCCGGAGCCGCCGCCCTTCTTTCCCGCAGATCAAGAATGTTGTCAACTACCTCATCCAGAGCATAGCTGGGATTGGTGGTATGGCCCCATAGGGCAAACTCAATCCGGGTAAGCTCGGAGGATCCCGTTCTTTTCTCCAGTTCCAGCATAATTGCCAACAGCCATCTCAGGGGAGAAAAATAGTGGACTCCATCGGACATGGGGAACTGCTCCACGCTCATCGCTCTGAGATAACATTCTTGAACGGCCGGATACGTGTCTGCCTTCAAAAAAGAGCATCCGAAAGGCGTTATCGCGTCAAGAGTTCCTAAATCTTCCTGTGAGCCATCTTTTTTCTTGATTTGAGGATAGATGAATCCGTTTTTTGCGAACATGAGCCGCCACTTCCGGGCATGACTTCCAGACTCATCTTTGCCATTCTCATTCTGAATGATGCCCTTTTTGTTCAGAAGATTCATAAAGCCGATCTCATTTTCCCGTCCGCGAAGATTCCCCACAAAATGCGATGCGGCAAAGACAGAAAAGCCCTCTTGAATTCGATTGGGGTTGCGCAAACCGGTATTCCCCACCTGCCATATTTCAATCTTCTCCTTCATAAGGCAACCTCCGATCAATATCCGACAAACAGATACTCTTGCACAGAGTTCCTATGGGTTTTGGCATCGTTCTGATTTCCAAAAGTGTATTTATAGTCCACCGGAATGACTTCCACATGCTCTTTGTATTTTGCCATAATTGCCACCATCTCATCCTGCGTCGGGAGACTGTTGGATGAGTATGATACAATTAAGATGCTGTCTGAAAATTTCTTGAACAGGCGGTCAAATGCGTCCGCCGCCCCCTTGCGGGTGGAAAACGGCGTTGGATAGGATTTGAATTTTTTTGTCTGGGTATGGGCCTGGATTTCTACGCCTTTCCAATCTCGGGCCAGACCTTCGACAAAATGGTATCTGCGGACATACTCGTTATCAGAGAGGGGAGAGTAGTAGGGGGGATCGATATAGACCAGATCTGCCTGTTCAACTCTCAGATCCATGGCATCGCCGTGCTTGGAGCGATTCGTTTTTCCATTGTCAAACACAGCGCGATTCACAGCTTCGACTGCGTCGAGAAACTGTTGCGCCAGGGTTTTCTGCAAATCTTTACGGCCATCATCATATCGCTGCCCAGTGTAGGTAAAAATGCCGCGAGGACGCTTTTTCGTGCAAGCCCGGATGAGAGCGGTCATTGCAATTGCGTGTTTGTATTGATCTCGGATAGCGGCGATATTGGTGCGCAGCGTGTCGATCAGATCATTCTCTTCATCGGTGTAGTAAAGGCCCTGGAAAGTAGAAGAAACAAAGTGATCAGACTCCCTATGTACGACAAGAAGTTCCCTTGCCTCGTCCAGCGGCAATGTAACAGTGTTGTTTTCCACCATAGCTTTAGTAAAGATTGCGGACATGGCCATGTAGTCGTTGCTGAGAACAGACTTGCCCTGCGCCTTAAACATATAGCCGACGATTCCGGAACCAGAAAACAGGTCCACTACCGTATCCACATCAAACTGTGAGGCCACCGACCAGATTTCCGAAAGCAGCTTGCTTTTAGACCCCATGAATCGGGTCGGGGGATAGGCCGAGACCTGGGAGGGCAATGGCTTGGGAACCAATTTTGCCAGGGTGTACTGTTTGGGTGGGATCGTTACGATCACATCCTCACCTTTCCGGCTGCTGCCGTTGCAGGAAATATGGCGCTTTGTTTGGATGACATCAATGGTAAACGGTGCATACAGTTCGTGTACCAAAGGATGGTTCGAGTTCGTCAGTACAATATGGCATCCACGCTCATGCAATTGCATAATCATTTTGGCCAGTTCTACATGATCTTCCTCATGAAACTGTTCTTTTGTGTACCGTTTGAAATCAGAGTATTCAGAGATAGGCAAGTAGGGGGGATCGAGGAAAATGAAGTCGCCGGGCTTCGCATAGCGGTCAAGGACCAGCGAATAGTCGCCACACAGGATCTCCGCTTTTTGCAAAGCCTTAGCAGCGGCGCGCAATCCTTCTTCATCACAAATCTTGGGGTTTTTATATTTGCCGTAAGGGACATTAAACTGTCCCTGTCTATTGACCCGGTACAAGCCATTAAAGCAGGTTCTGTTTAAAAAGATGGTCCGCGCAGCCGCTTCTTCCTTGGCAAGTGTAGTCCACTCCTGTCCACGGACAGCGTAAAACATTTCTGAAGTGTTTTCGTATTTTTTTAAGTGGGAAATCACATCCTCAACACGATCGGCGATTTGTCGATACAGATTGATGAGTTCAGGATTGCTATCCGCTATGATTGCGTTCTCCGGCTGCAGTGCAAAGAACATTGCGCCGCCTCCGAAGAACGGTTCAATATACCGGCCGTAGGAAGTTGGTACTTTAGGCAAAAGATCACCTAACATCTGTGTCTTGCCGCCAGCCCATTTTAAAACAGGTTTCGCTTGAACTGGCTGGGCCTTTTTTACTGCTTTCTCTGCCAATGTACTCGCCTCCTTTTGTTAGAATTTTCCATAGTCAATTCCAACACTGATAATAGATTTATTATAGCAGGGGTCCAAGAAAAAGGCAATGTTGCAAATATAAATTTTGGTGGGCACAGTCTATGTTGTCGGTTGATCTGGCAATGCAAATCAAAAGTTGCATTTATGATACGCATAAAATTGATAAACCACCGTATATCAAGTTCCTTGCAGATAAACGGAAAAAACCAGGCGATTTTTGGCTTACCGGTTTCCAGATGTTTCGGATGATGAAAAATGTTTCGGGAACTTTGGCAGGGCGTGTTGGCATTGTACACATGCTCGGCCTGACAAACAGTTTCCTCGATACCGGCCTTTGCGCCCACCTCATGGGATGGGGTAGCGCGAAGGTATTGGAGAACAGCGCCATGAGCGGCGCTTTCTTTGAAACCTGGGTTGCGTCCGAGATTTACAAAATCCCTATCCTGTAAAAGCTATAAGGAAGTGCCTCTTCTAAATGTCATAATAGAATCACAAATTGGCTCAAAAACAACAAGTTATATCGCTAGTGCATTATTCTTTCTATCTTGACATCATTATTGCCTTCTGCTATAATGTAGATATGATAAATAGGAACGGAGGCATCCTCTATGGAGTATATAGATGTTAAAACTGCTTCTAACCGTTGGGAGCTAACTGAAAGAAGAATTACTACGCTTTGCCGAGACGGACGTATCGAGGGTGCGAAGAAAGAAGGAGGCTTATGGCTTATTCCAGATAGTGCAGAAAAGCCGAAGGATGGCCGCAGGAATAAGTTTTCTCGCACTATGAAAAAAACCGGATATTTACCTTTGCCTATCGGCGAATCTAATTTCAAGGAATTGGTTGATAAATATTATTATGTAGACAAAACCTTGATGCTCAAAGAGTTTATTGATACTTGCCCCAAGGTATCACTTTTTACCCGTCCAAGACGATTTGGTAAAACACTTGCAATGGATATGATAAAAACTTTTTTTGAGTTCAGCGATAAGGACACTTCCAGATATTTTAAAAATAAGAAAATCTGGAGCTGTGGTGAAGTATATCGCAGAGAACAGGGGAAATATCCCGTTATCTTTGTTACTTTTAAGGATATAAAGTATCCCACCTGGGAGCAGACCTATACGGCAATTCGTGAAATCATAGCAAACGAATATTTGCGGCATGATATTCTACTGATAAGTGAAAAATGCAATGACTATGAAAAGGAATATTTCCGTAAAGTAGTTGACGGTTCTGTTTCAGAGGTGAGTATGGCAAGAGCTTTCCTTGAGCTTTCCCGTATGCTGCAAAAGCATTACAACCAATCTGCCATTATTATCATTGATGAATATGACACGCCTATCCAGCAAGGCTATACTGCCGGGTATTATGAACAGATTGTAGGATTCATGCGAAACCTTCTCTCTGGGGCCTTCAAAGACAACTCAAATCTCGCTTATGGTTTTCTGACTGGCATCTTGCGTGTAGCAAAGGAAAGTATTTTCAGCGGACTGAATAACCTTACAATTCATTCCATCCTGGATGAAAAGTACAGTGAATACTTTGGATTTACCGCTGATGAAGTTCGGGAAATGACCGAGTACTATGGAGTTTCGGAGAAGTATGACGATATATGCGAATGGTATGACGGTTACCGGTTTGGAGACAAGGATATCTTTAATCCCTGGTCGGTAATCAACTATTTCTATTACAACTGCTTCCCAAAAGCATATTGGCAGGCCACCGGCGATAATAGTATCATCCGCCAGATTGTTGCGGAAGCTGATGATGAAACGGCCGATAACCTGCGCAAGCTGATGCAGGGGCAGACGGTATCCTCTTATGTCGATACTTCTGTTATCTATCCGGAAATTAAGAGCAATCCGACTACGATTTACAGTTTCCTGCTTGCAGCTGGTTATTTGAAGACCATAAGCAAAGATGACCTGCATGATGGCAACTCCATCTGTGATATTGCAATACCAAACAAGGAAATCTTTTATGTGTACGAAAAAGAGATTCTTTCTGCACTTTCCAATGTGATTCCTCAGTCTACCGCTATTGCAATCCAGCAAGCCATTCTAAAACAGGATATTCCGAAGCTTCAGGAACAGCTGGAGAAACTGTTGCTTAACTCAGTCAGTTCCTTTGATTACGCCCATGAAAATTTCTACCACGGACTACTTTTGGGTATCTGTGCGATTATGAATAACCTGTATCATGTGGATTCTAACAGGGAATCCGGACATGGCAGGTACGACATCCAACTTAGACCATACAGCAAGAAATTGCCGGGTATCATTATTGAACTGAAAGTTCTGAATGAAAAAATTGCCGAAGATCGTATCGAGGCGGAACTTGAAAAAACCGCACAGAACGCTTTGGATCAGATTGAAAGGAAACAATATGTTTCTGCAATGAGACAGGAAGGTCTCTTCCAATTCTTTAAGATTGGAGCAGCTTTTTATAAGAAACACGTCAAATTGATGAGTCAAACCGAATCATGACAAAACGACCCCGGAATATCTATATATAGTATATACACGCTTGACAAATCAAGATATAGTGCTATAATGTCCTTGCAATTGATTTTATGTGCGCGACCGTCAGGACATTTCGTGAGAAAACAGACTCACATTGCACACGTTGTTAAGTTTGTATTCCAAGTGCCGACAGTACGGTTTTGCCCTTTTCAGGGAGAAAACTGTGTGCCGGCGCTTTTTTATATAGATATTCCAGCCGGAAGGCAGAAAGGAGCGAAATGGCACAAGCAATTGTCATTGGCCGCATCACCGCAGACCTGGAGATGAAGACCAGTGCAAACGGAAATCCATATGTCCTATTTGACGCTGCCGAGAACACGCTGGAACTGGAAAGCTGAATGAAACACAAATCAACCTTATAGAACGGCGTATCCGTGTTGGTCGTGGCTGTGCTGGTCATTACAGCATTTGTCCGCGGCGCCTCACAAATCTGGCTGTATGCCGCCGCTTTCACGGTATGGACATTCTGGGCAGTGGTGAAATTCCTCATTCCCTGGCTGCAGGCCAAAGGCCGCCAGATGGAAGCCCGCCGTATCCGAAAACAGTATGAAGCCACTCAGTCCCCAAAACCGGAGCTGCATACCTCAAGCGACTTTGAGCCGCTGAACATCGTGCTTCTGGGGCATGTGAAGTTCCGCATCTCCTCTTACCTGAAATCCGCTTCCCCGGACGCAACTTGGGAATGGCGTGAGGATTTTCCCGAACGCATTGTATCCGGCGGCGGCACCGGACGGATTCAGGTATATCATTGCAGTAGTCGATATTGAGATGAGTACGAGTTCCGTCCACATTCTCTGCTCGGAACTTTCGGCTATTATGATTGACTTAGCCTTTACCGACCATTGCACTTATCGTTCTCTGCATTTTTCATCTCCCATCTGTAAAATTCAACTATTTTCAGGTTTTGTTACTTTTGCCAAAAGTAGCGCAAAAGCGCTTTTGACAGGCAAGCCCATCAAAAATGCAACCTGTAAGCAGGTTTTGCGCTCTCTGAGAGGCAGGAAGGGACTGTAGCAAAATGGAAATTTTGCTACAGTCCCTTTAGTCAACAAGCCATCTTTCAATTATTACATTACCCACAAACCATTGGATAACAAGAATAACGGCACTTGCTATGACTGTTATCAAAAGGCCTCTTGAAACGCCACAAACCAGCATAAACACTGGATTTCTTAAACCTTTCAAGTTACTCCCACTCGTTGCTGAGAACCACATCTTAACTTCTTTTGTTTATAAACCGTGTGATGTGGTTTTCGTATTATTTTGATAATCCATATTATCATACCTATACGACGAGAATTTATCAAAATCTTATCAGGTGTGATAAAACCGATGGTTGCGAAAACAGAATAATTGCAACCGGGTTGGTTTTATCAAATGTATTATAGCACTTGCAACAACTTTTTGATTTTTTACACGCATATTTATTATTATGCGTGTAAAAATAGTTGCAATTTTTATTGATTACTATTATAATATAGTCACGCAAATAATAAAAAATGCGTGCAGAAAGTCGGTGAACTATTGAATAAACACGAAATAGCACTTGAGGTTTTTAATAAGGTCGGAAGCATTGCGAAGACAGCAGACTTTGTTGCGGTCGGACTAAAAAACTATGATGTCGTTTCCCTTTGCAATCAAGGCTATATAGAGCGTATTCGCAATGGCTTTTATAAACTGCCTAACTCCGAAGATCCGAAAGAGGAAGCTCTTATTTCTAAACTCCTGCCGCAGGGGATTGTTTGTGTGGAGTCTGCTTTATTTTATTATAGATACAGTGACTTTGCTCCTCGTGAATGGACAGTTGCAGTCCCCCGCTCTTTTTCAAGAGCAATCAAAGCAATGCAGGAAGTCCCTGTCAAAGCTTATTATGTTCAGAATGAGTTTTACCATTACGGTGCTACTGTCGGTGACTTTAATGGTGTTACATTAAAAGTTTATGACCGAGAGCGAACAATCTGCGATTGCTTTAAGTATCGTTCAAAACTTGATAATGAACTATTTAACAAAGCAATCAACGCATATGTAGCAGACCCAAAAAAGAATCTCGCAAATCTTTCTAAATACGCAAAGGATATAGGCGTTTATACAAAACTTATGAATGTAATGGAGGTGCTGCTCAATGGCTGATATTGCTGCATCTGTGCTTGCACGACTGAAAAATAAGGCTGCCGAAAGCGGCAGAAGCTATCAGCTTTGTTTGCAGCTCTTTTGTCAGGAAGAATTTTTGCGCCGTTTGGAAAAATCCAAATATGCATAAAATCTTGTCCTTAAAGGCGGTTTGTTTATATACTCCGTTACCGATTTTGACAGCAGAGTGACAGTAGATGTTGATTTTCTTCTTCGAAAAACCGAACGCTCCCGAACAGCTAAAACCTGCACTGGAAGAAATCATATCCACGCCCACCGGCAATGATTTTATTGCCTTTGAAATTAAAGATATTGCGCCCATTGCGGTTGCAAAGAAATATGCCGGTATCGGAGCTTCTATTGTGGCTCGTATTAAAAACACACGAACTCCGTTCAGTATAGACTTCGGCGTGGGTAGTGTTATTGTACCAAAACAGGAAAAACGAAAAATCCCCACACAGCTTGACGATTTCACTGCGCCAGTGGTAAATACATATTCTCTTGAAACAACTATCGCTGAAAAGATAGACGCAATCCTCAGTTTGATGGAATTTTCCAGCCGAATGAAGGATTACTACGATATCTACTATCTCGCCAATAAATTTGATTTTGACGGCAAGGTGCTCACTGAAGCACTGAAGAAAACTTTTGAAAATCGTGGACACGCCTTTGCGATTGAACAGTTTGAACAGGTTATGAGCTTTGCAGAAGAAGTGGAAAGCTTTTACTTGTAAGATTGATACGAAAACTGATGATTTCGGCACAGTGCTTAAAGCAATAAATACATTTCTTGCAGTTCCGTTTATACGAGCGATAAACAATAACGAGTTTAACAAACAATGGATTTCCAACAATAGAGAGTGGATATAAAGGAGATAGAAAAATGGCGGGCTTTCCGCAAAAAACTGCTGATATTCGTATGGCGCAGTACGAATCAGGCTCAAGAACGCCAAAAGAAGATTTGGTAAAGGCTCTTGCAGGTGTCTTGAGGTTTCGCCTTTGGCACTCAGAATTCCCGACATTGACAGCAATCTCGGCTTTATACATACTCTCTTCGCCGTTGAAGACTTGTACGGTGTAAGGGTTGAGAAGAACGAAAACGAAGTACATATCGTCTTTGACGGTAACAAGCCGAATGTTGATCGTTCTGTTTTCCAAACCCTCTCTGCTTGGGCAGAACAGGCTGAAAAATACAGAAACGGTGAGATTTCCAAAGAGCAATACGATGAGTGGCGTTATACTTATCCCGAAAAAGACACTACACAGCACTTTGTAAAAGTTCCGTCACAGGAACTCAGCGATGCCCTTGCAAACGACAAAAAACCCGTACTCACTTTATTCCGTCAGTACGGGGTTTAATGTTAATATGGTGTTTTTGTGAGCCTTTAAAAATTACTCGTTACCCACAAACCACTTGATACATCTGATAAAGGTGTTCAAGTGTAATCTTATCAACGAGGGTTTTGAAATCCTGCAAACCAGCATAAATACTGGGTTTTTAGACTTTTTGAATTTATTCCCACTCGATTGTGGCCTGGAGGCAAACCTCCGGCCCGCCATGCTTTTCTATTCCCACTCAATCGTCGCCGGTGGTTTTGGCGACAGATCATAGCAGACGCGATTTACGTTCTTGACTTCCCTCAAGATCCGGTCTGTGATCTTCCCAAGCACAGCCCAATCCACGGGCTCCACCGTGGCGGTCATAGCGTCAACTGTGTTGATCGCGCGGATGATCACCGGGTACTCAAAGCAGCGGGCATTGTCCTTGACGCCCACAGACTTAAAATCCGGAACGATGGTAAAATACTGCCATACCCTGTGGTCAAGTCCGGCCAGAGCGAATTCCTCCCGGAGAATGGCATCCGCCTCGCGGACAGCCTCCAGGCGCTCCCGGGTGATGGCGCCGAGGCAGCGGACTCCAAGCCCTGGCCCCGGGAAAGGCTGACGGTACACCATCTCATCCGGCAATCCCAGCTCCACACCACAGCGGCGAACCTCATCTTTGAAGAGCTGCTTTAAAGGCTCAACCAGCGCAAATTGCAGATCGTCCGGCAGACCGCCCACATTGTGGTGGGACTTGACAACCTTCGCCGTCTTGGTGCCACTCTCCACGATATCCGGATAGATCGTACCCTGAGCAAGAAAATCGATGCCCTCCAGCTTGCGGGCCTCTTCCTCAAAGACACGGATGAACTCACTGCCGATGATCTTACGTTTCGCCTCCGGATCGGAAACGCCGGCCAACTTATTCAAAAAGCGCTCACTGGCATCCACATAGGTGAGGTTAGCGTCAAGTTGATCCCGAAAAACCCGGATGACGCTCTCGGATTCGTCCTTGCGCATCAGGCCGTGATTGACATGGACGCAGTACAATTGTTTGCCGATGGCCCGGATCAACAGGGCGGCGACAACGGAACTGTCCACGCCGCCGGACAGGGCCAGCAGCACTTTTCGGTCGCCAACCTGCCGACGCACCAGCTCCACCTGATCCTCGATGAAATTTTTCATATTCCAGTTGGCGTCAGCGCCGCACGTATCAAAAACAAAAGTTTTGAGCAGCTGCGCATAGGCGGACTCGTCCGCGGGCCAATGATCGATGGCCTCACCCCCATCCTTTCGGGAATGCGATACCGCAAGGATCGGATACCCAGCGCTGTACAGCTGGGGACTCACATCGATTGCCGTTCCATCAACGATATGGTTGGGGCCGCCGTTGAGGATGATGCCTTTCACCCCTGGCAGAGCCACCAGCTCATCCACCGTAATGTCATGAGGATAAATTTCACTGTATACGCCAAGATCCCGGATTTTTCTTGCAACCCCTGTGTTATCAGTACTGCCCAGATCTAAAATGACAATCATATCTTGTTTCATGGAAACGCTCCTTCGCAGAAAAGTAAAGCCGCTGAGCGGCGATATATGTACTATTTTAGATCAAGATACGAGGAAAAGCAAGAACGAATTTAACTTTTTTTGACGAAACGGAGAGAAGGGGCGTCGCTAGAAAACGGGGGGCCTTATGACAAAAATATCGCCATCCACCGACCGAAGCGGTTTTCGCCCGACTCGCAGCAGCCTAGATAAATTGAAGCGGCCAAGCCTTGTCATACTTTGGCCCAGATGGTATAATGTAAAGCATACTGCACACCAAGGAGGCTGCAATGGATCTTAATCGACGAAATATGAAAAAGATCGCGGGATTGATTGTATTCGCGGTCGTACTATTTTGGATGTTGGAACATTATACGGCCACAGGCGACCTTATAAACGGTTTGCTGCGGCTCCTGTCACCTTTTATCATGGGGCTGTGCCTAGCCTTTATCATAAACGTCCCTCTGAGGAGCGTGGAGAATCGTCTGTTTGCGCCTTTAAACCGGCGCTGCGGCCGGATCTGGAAAAAATTGCGCAGGCCGTGCTCTCTGATTGTGACAGCGATTCTCCTAGTAGGCGTTATTTTGATGGTCCTTCTGTTAGTCATTCCAGAGCTGGTCCAGACGTTTATTGTGCTGGGCCGCCAATTCCCCGATTTCTGGGGCAAAGTGACAACCTATATCACAGAGCTGGCGGAAAAATATGATCTGACCTTTGAGACGATTACCTCCCAAAGTCTGGACTGGAAGACAGTCATCAATACGTTGACTGGCTTTTTCAAGAATGGGGCCACGAGCATAGTATCCGGTACCGTCAGCGCAGCGGCTTCCGTGGTGACCGGGGTTGTTAACTTTGTACTGGGGCTTGTCATCTCCTTCTATATTTTATTCCAAAAGGAAAAGCTATCCAGTCAAATTAAGCGGATTCTGTACGCCTTTATCCCGGAGGCCAAAGTGGATGAGGCCCTTCGGATTGGGCGCCTATCGCACCGCATATTTTCCAACTTTATTACGGGACAGTTTACGGAGGCGGTCATCATTGGGGTTCTGTGCTTTATCGGCATGGCGATCATGCGGCTGCCTTACGCCGCTATGATATCGGTTTTGGTGGGGTTTACCGCACTTGTCCCAATTTTTGGCGCACTGATCGGAACTGCGGTGGGGGCATTCCTGATTCTCATGGTCAGTCCACTGAAAGCGGTATGGTTTGTTCTCTTTATAATCGTCTTGCAACAAGTTGAGGGGGATTTCATTTATCCCCGAGTGGTGGGAAATTCTGTCGGGCTGCCGAGCCTGTGGACATTGGCCGCTGTCACGCTGGGCGGCAGCATATCCGGCATCACGGGCATGTTGATCAGCGTTCCCCTCTGCTCCGTCCTGTACTGCCTTCTGCGGGAGACCGTAGACAGACGGCTGACAAAGAGGCGAGTGCCGGAGGAGAAGTGGTTGGTTGTCGCGGATGAAAAGGATCCCCGGTGGGGGCGGAGAAAACGAAAGTCTTTGTTTCAGAAGAAGCGAGGAATCCAAGGAGGCGAAAAAGGACAGGGGGAGGATGAAGGCGGGACGCAACAACCGCCGGACACCGTATAACGAAAACGGTTACGGTTGCGCCGTATCATGAGGCTCCGAATCAGGGTCAGCCCCGTCTGATTTTTTAAAGAACCGATCAAAATGAAGGGGCTCCTGCCCATCGGAACGCCTCTTCGTCTGATAGAGAATCAAGAGACCGAGGGCGATGAGAAGCAGAGGGAAGAACAGATTGGACAGTGTGCGGAGCACGCCGCCCATCAGGAAGCGGTTCAGGAAGGAGAAAATGTTGCCGATCAGCGCGAAGCCGCCCGTCCCGATGAGGAGAAGGGCCACGCCGAAGGTAGTGAGAAAGCCCTCGTCGGGGACGGACTCGCCGGCCGCAATGCGGTGATGCAGATGGTGACAGTCAAAGAAGGAATAGAACCAGACGACCACCGCCGCCACGCCGATCAGGCTGGTGAAAAAGAAGAGATCGAAGGATACGGAAAAGCTAAACAGACAAAAAAACAAGACCATGAGATGCAGCCCG
>JAHZBS010000049.1 GCA_019423265.1 Clostridiales bacterium | reverse complement strand
ACCTTTTTCGAGGCAGGGTAGGCGCGGAGAAGGACCTCCAGCCCGGCTTCCAGCTTAACATCCGTCCCGTATAACAGCTGCTTCCAAATCTCAACCGGCATATCCGCTTCGCTTGTGGCCCAGAAAGGCGTGATGACCAGACGGCTGATCAGGCCTCGCCGCGCCCACTCCACAGCGTCGAGCCCCAGAGCTAACGAGGTAGCCGGCCTGGATGGCACTCTTGCGGACAATTCGATTCTGTGACCGCGCTTTGCCTCCCAGGAATCCAGCAGACGGCGAACGCTCGCCGTAAACTCTGTCAGCAGCGCCGCGCCTTCCTCCTCAAATCCAGGGCGGAAATGATATCCAAACCGCATCCAGTCCAATTCGAGGCCGTCGATATCGTACAATTCCATGATCTCTTCAATAAAGGCAAAATGCCGGTCCCGCACATCCTGCCTTCCGAAATCCAGCGCCCGGTCCGCCCAGCCTACATCGTGATACATGCTGCGGCGCGCCTCCGGGTGTACACGCCAGAACTCACTGTGAAAGGGATGCTGTTCATTGTTGACTTCATGTATGTCATTCATCCGCGTAGAGATCCACGGGGAGATACCGTCCTCCCGGGTTCTGGCAATCCAGTGCTGGAACACATTGTTTCCATTGCCGCACAGCCGATAGTAGTTCTGCATCATATTGTCAAAGCTCCGGCGGCTCTCTTCTGAAGGGAGAGCGGAGAAGAACGGTTGGCCGGGGCCACCCTCCGGATCGTATCCCTGCCAGATAGGTTCAAACACATGACTGTCATAGCTGGCCCGCATGGCATTGATGCTGAACAGCAGCTGTGAAACCTGAGTCCCCGCGTACTGGTCGATAAAGCGATTGATCTCCTCTTCCGTCACGTCCTCCACTTTCCGGCTAATAAAAAAATGGGTATTGTCAATATTTAAAATCATAAATTCACATCCTCTTCCCTGTAGATATTTTCCCTCAAGATTTCAAGTATGATACCACATTGCATCACAAAAATCAATTCATATTTGTGAAACTAACTGCAAAACCGATCCGTTCCCCACCAATCAGGAATCAACTCTTTCAGTTTTATTGTCTTTTGTGTGTCGAGGTCGAGAAGGATTTCAATATCTCCGCTATCCTTATCCAACTGGATCATATATTCTCGACAGGCCCCACAAGGAGAGCCAACTTTTCCGTCTGGCATTACAGCAACAACCTTTTAGTCAAAATTGCGGCAGCAACTCCACCAGCGTCAATAAAAAAACTTTAATTGCAGCATTATATAATTCATTCCACATATTTTTACCTCGCAATCGGAGTACTGTGATGTATGTTCGAGTATATTATACTAGAGGATTTCAATATGGACAAGGCTGCGGCTCACACATTATGAATTGTTTGGAATTTGAAATCGCAAAAAAGCACGATATAGCTAGCTTAGACGCTTCACTTCCCGCAGCGTGTTTATATGAGCATAGAGGCTATAAAACTGTGGGGCATGGGATTTATAATTAGAAAACGATGTGACGCTGGTTTATGAAATCATGGAGAAAAAATTGAAAATTATAAAAGCTTGAAAATGTGTATATTTTGATGATAAAAATTCTTGATTTCGTGCAAAACCTCCATGACGCCTTTGCTGTAGCTTCCCCTTGGCTCAAATATCTCGAAAACGCGAAAATTAAGCGATAGAATGCACAATCCCAGCTCAGCGCCGAATCACGCATTCTACCGCTCTCATCCGCACTTACACAATGGCCCGAAGTCCATGGATACCCTCGATAACCCGGTCGCACCAGCCATCGAAGTCTGGGTCCTCGATTTGACTTTCAGGGTGGGCTGTCACATAGGAAACCGCTGCCGCAATTCCCTCCCGCATGGAAATCGACGCCGTAAATCCTGGCACGAAACGTTTCAGCTTCGCATTGTCAAAAACGATGGAATGCGCTTTATCGCCCAGGAGATTCCCCTTCATGTCATAGAACTGGCTTTCGGCCAGCAGCGCGCTGGGGACAAAGACCGGCGATTCAGGGCGATCACCTCCCAGCCCCGCTCCGCCGCCAGCTCCACAACCGCACTGCTGATCACTCCCGTTCCGCCGATACACAGCGCTCTCATTGTCAACCCTCCATCTCAAAGATACATTTATAGTATCATACTTTCCCGCTTAAAAGCGAACCTTTACAGGATCGGTATAATTATGTTTTTTGCCCCAAGGAACCTGAAACGTGAGGGTGCGATTCTCATAACGGTAGTCCAACGGTGTGTTGTCATACAGCGTTACAGAGCTTGGCGCGTCCACATCGGTGATCACCACCGGATAATCCACGCGCCAGTCCGCCAGCACATACCAATCCCCGCCACGTACAGTCACCGGCACGTTGCTCTTTTCCGGCCAAGGCCCCGGCTCCACCTCATATATCACATTGCCGTACCGCTCCATCCACGCCCGGATCTGCTTCATGCGGTAATAGTATATCTCTGGCAGCGTGCCATCCGCGCGCGGCCCTACGTTTGCAACAAAATGGCCACCCCAGGACCTGGCCTTACCCAGTTCCCCGATCATCCAGCCAGCGGGCCGGTAAATCTCGTAGTCATTGTAGCCCCAACCGCCATCGGACAGACAGTGTATATACTGAAACCGTCCCCGTGGACGTGTACTGGGGAAGCTGCACTCAGGACAGACAAAATCTCCGTACCCCCACCCCCGGTCGTTGCACAGGATTGCCGGCTGCAAAGCGCGCACTTCCTCAGGGGTCACCGCCATATTGCAACTCCCGTCGAACCAAAACATATCGATCTGTCCATACCGGGTTAACAGCTCTATAATCTGCCCGCGGCGATACGCTCTCTCGGCTTCCACAAATTCAGGCGTCATTTCCTTTGGTTCGCGTGGCTCAAAATCAATGCCTACCTGCTCATCCCGGGCAAAGGACATATAGTCCTGCTCCATGTGCCAATCTGGCGGCGAGTAGTACAGCCCTACGCGGAGATGATTTCTGCGGCAGGCTTGGACAAATTCCCCCACCAGATCGCGGCCCCCTAGCATCTGTTTTGTGTTGAAATCGCCATATTCGCTGGGCCACAGGGCGAAGCCGTCGTGATGCTTCGTAGTCAGAATCGCATACTGGAAGCCCGCCTCCTTTGCAGCGCGCAGCCACTTGTCCGGATCGTAGTTCTCTGCCGTAAAATCTGTAGCCTGTTCCCAATACTGCCGCGGCGGCAGACAACCGGTGTGGGCAGCCAGCCCCCACAGAGTCTCTCCCTCTTCATAGCTGTGGGGAGCTGGGCGCATCATGCCCCAGGACAAGTCGTTCATCCCACTGACGGAACTGTTCCCCCAGTGTACAAACAGCCCTAGGCAGGTTTCGTCCCACCATTCTGTGCCGGGCCCCTGATTTACCGAAAAGCCGGAGGCGTCCGCTGTCACATTGCCGATCACCCGATGTTGCTCTTCCACGATTTTATTTTCACTCATGTTCTTGCTCCCATTTTTATGTATTGCGGCGCATGAAGCTACCCTAATTGTACTGGCATTACGCATAAATTTCAAGTATAGTATACTCTAACTTTATAATTTGCTAAAATTAGATCCGCTCGTTGTGTTGCCCAGGCAATTATGGTATAATGGCCACAGAGAGCCGGGCCGGACTGTCTCTGACGGTCTGGCGAGCGAAGCGGAGGAGGAGGTTTGTGCCATGCTATTTGAACACATCGGCGTCATAGGAGAACAAGCAGCCTATCAACCTGACCGGTATGTAGGCGTTCGCGGACATACCATCGCCTATATCGGCGATACCCCGCCGGAAGAGGACTTTGGCCAGCGCTACGACGGCCGCGGGAAGGTCCTTCTGCCAGCCTTTGTCAACGCTCACAGCCACTCCCCCATGACATTGCTCCGGGGATATGGCGAAAACCTTGCCCTGGAAGACTGGCTCCAGACCCGCATCTTCCCCTTTGAGGCCAAGATGACCGGGGACGATGTGTACTACGGCGCTATGCTGGCCTTTGCGGAGATGCTCCGATACGGCGTCGTCTCCACCACCGACATGTATTATCACGGGGATAAGCTGGGGCAGGCGGTACTCGACAGCGGAGTAAAATGCAATATGAGCATCGGAGTCACCTGCTTTGACAATCGCAACCTGTGGGAGCTGGAGTCCTATCAGCAGTGCCGGGAGCTTCTGACTACCATGCATCAAGCTGGCGGCGGACGTCTGCGCCTGGATCTGAGCATCCACGCGGAATACACCTCCACGCCCAAGATCGTGGCTCAGATGGCGGACTTCGCAAGAGAGACAGGGCTTCGAATGCACATCCATCTTTCGGAAACAAAAAAAGAGCACGAAGAGTGCAAAGCGCGGCATAAAGGTATGACGCCAGCGCAATACTTCCGCGCGCTAGGACTGCTGGACGCTCCCACAACGGCCGCCCACTGTGTATGGTTGGAGGGAGAAGATTTTGACATTCTCTCTGAGAAAGGCGTGACCGTCGTCAACAATCCCATCAGCAATCTTAAACTCGCCAGCGGCTTCTGCCAAGTTCCGGAGCTCCTGCGGCGCTCCATCAACGTTGCCCTCGGCACCGACAGCGTTGCCAGCAACAATAATCTGAATATCATGGAGGAAATCAAGCTCTTTGCCCTCCTCTACAAAGGGCTGAGCGGCGACCCCACTCTCATAACGCCTGCCCAGGCCCTCACAGCGGCCACGCGAAATGGCGCCCTTTCCCAGGGCCGCACAGACTGCGGCCTGTTGCAGGAGGGGTACAGAGCGGATCTGGCCGTCATCGACAGCCGCGGCCCATGGATGCACCCGGCTGCGGATATGCTCAGCAATCTGGTGTACTCCGCCCAGGGCAGTGACGTATGCCTGACCATGGCCGATGGCCGTGTGCTCTATCGGGACGGAGAGTATACAACCCTGGACATTGAGCGCATACTATTTGAGGTCGAGACTCGAAGGGCTCGTATCCTCAGCGAACTCGCATCCACATAAAGGAGCCTTTGCCTATTTGTGCCGGAGCGTCACAAACAACGTTCCAGAACGGAGGAATTCTATGATAGACGAAACCATTGCGTTTATTCGAACACGATTGCCCTTTACACCGGAAACCGGCATTATCCTTGGCTCCGGCTTAGGAGATCTTGCCAGCGCCATCGAAAATCCCATCTTTCTAGACTATGGGACCATTCCCCATTTTCCCATTTCAACCGCACCTGGCCATAGAGGGCGCTTTGTAGCGGGAATATTGTCCCGTAAGCCGGTTATCTGTATGCAGGGCCGCTTTCACTATTATGAAGGGTACACCATGGATCAGGTCATCTACCCCATCCGCGTTATGAAGCGCCTTGGTGTCCAGACCTTAATCCTGACCAACGCCGCCGGCGGAATCTGTCAGGACTTCTCCCCCGGCGATCTGATGCTCATCGAAGACCACATCAACTTAATGGGAACCAACCCTCTAATCGGCAGGAACGACCCGTCCTTCGGGCCTCGCTTTTGCGATATGACCTACGCCTACACGCCAACATTGCGCGCTCTTGCAGAACAGACGGCTGCGGCTTTAGACATCCCGCTACGGCGCGGTGTCTATCTGGCTTGCACCGGCCCCAGCTTTGAAACTCCGGCTGAGATCCGCGCATTCCGTACCCTCGGCGCCGACGCGGTGGGGATGTCCACGGTGCCGGAGGTCATTGCCGCCTCCCACTGTCATATGGACGTGCTAGCCATCTCTATGATTACCAATATGGCCGCGGGTGTCCTGGATCAGCCGCTGTCCGGGGATGAGGTCATTGAGACCGGAAAGCTCCGCAGCCACGACATGCAGCGGCTGATCACGGAGATCGTCAGGAATATGGACTGAAATCGATGAGCCGCATGGCGGGTTCCCATGCGGCTCTGCTATGTATTGCTATTTGCTGCCTCGCAGCGCTTCCTTCAACTTATCCACAACTTCCCCATACCGTGTAGACTGAAATCTGGGAAATGAGCGAAACATCCTCCGATCCCGCTTGGTCAGCTTTTGCGCAAGCCCCTTCATCTGGAAGGCAATGCCGTTGGTTCTGAGGGACGCGATTCTCTCCTCCACCGATTTCTTCATCTCCTCCGCGTGAAGCCGGGATTCACTCACCAGCGCGGCGACATGTTGGTGAACCTGTCTGAGCTTTTCATTCAGCTGCAATAGCCGCATGGTGGTGACCGCCGTATCCACCAGCAGGAGAAGCAAGAGCACGCCCGCCGTTGTCATCAGGGCCCCCGGCGGCATCCGCGCAGTCAACGCGGCAACCAGCGGGTGAATGCCTTTGATCAGGATCACAGACATGGCGCCAAAGGCCGTCACGCCGGCCAGGCACACCCGCCCGTGGAGATTAAAACGCCAATCCTCATAATCCCACCAGCGGGCATGAAAGAGCTTTTCCAGCAGCCAGGACGTGACATACTCTAACACCCCCGTTGCCAGCGCGCCTGCGAGAAAAATCAAAACCGGATTCCGCAGGGAGCCGAACAAAAACAGAACCAGAATCGCGCCAGCCCCATAGATCGGGCAGAGAGGGCCATTTAGAAATCCCCGGTTGACGAGCCGGCGCTGTTGGATCGAGCAAAAGATTGATTCATAGACCCAGCCAATGACACTATACAGCATGAACCAAACAAAATATTGACATACAAGCATAGCCCCGCCTCCTTCATTCCTCTTCCTTTATTATACAGGAAACGCTCCCAAAATGCGAGGGATTAAGGAAATTTAAGAAATGGGTGTCAATTGGGGGATTAGCAGGTCGCCCCGCCTTTTTCGTGCAGATTCGCGGACAGAATGGCGTCTTTCCGATCCAGGATCGCGTCCGACAGTAATTCCGCCTCCACCGCCTCGAAACCGATGCGGTCGATGGTAGCCGCAAAACGCTCTCCCGTTTTTCCCTGCTCGCGGTAGAAAAGGATGGCCTTTTCAATGACGGACAGCGCCTCCTCCCGGTCGGTAAACACTTTGCCCAGGGCTCTCCCCTGCGCCACGCGCTTGCCCCACCGGCCGCCAATATAAATTTTATATCCGTCCACGCCTTTGGACAGCGCGTCAAAATGACATTTGCCGACACAGCGCCCGCAATTATTGCAGAGGGCCGGATCAATGTTCAGGAGGCCGTCCTGCACAGTCGCCGCTCCCATGGGGCAGGTATTGGCCACGGAACATTTTTTGCAGCCCATACACTCATCCTCGTCAAACTGCGGCATTCTCTGACCGATAATCCCCAAATCATTCAGGTCCGGTTTGACACAGTTATTGGGGCAGCCGCCCACGGCGATCTTGAATTTGTGGGGCAACTTGACATCGGCGTAACCCTCAAAAAATCGATGATGAATTTCCTCGGATACCGCAAAGGTATCGATGAGGCCGTATTGGCAGGTCGTCCCTTTGCAGGACACAACAGGCCGGACTTTTGAACCCGTCCCCCCTGTTGTGAGCCCTTCCCTGGCAATATAGGCGCGAAATTCATCAATTTTGTCATACGGGACTCCCTGTACTTCCACCGTCAACCTTGTTGTAAATGTGATGGTCCCATTCCCGAATTTTTCTGCGGCTTCCGCGATGCACTGATTTTGCTTTGCCGTGATCTTGCCATTGACTGTAATGATGCGGGCCGAGAAATTATCCGTGCCCTTGTTGCTCAGAAATCCCATTGCTTTGACCCGCTTTTCATCCGCCGGGCTGATACTCAACGTTGCCATATGATCTCCTCCATCCGCCGCCGCAACGGCTATCTTATTGTAGATCCGCGCCGTTAAACGCGGTTCCCCCTTCTAAAACCTTTGTGCCGGTGTATCCATAGAATTGAAGACGATTTTGAAGCAGATACGCTCTCCGCCCCTTTGTGCAGACAAGCAGCAGTTTGGCGTCCGGATCCCAGCCGGGGAGCACACCGTTCACCTTTGTGAGATCCACATACTCAGCCCCCTCGATGCTGGGGTTCTGGGAGGTATCGACAATTCGATAGCCCTCCGCCTTCCCCTCTTCGTATTCCGCCGGGGTAAAGCTTTGCAGCTCGCCTTCCATCTTATTGAGCAGAACATTGATCGCATGGTCGAAAGGATGGATCGCCGTGGAAAAAGGCGGGGCGTATGCCAGATCCATATCCGCCATTTGATCCACTGTCGCATGCCCATACAGCCCTGTGACTGCAATATCGAGAACCGTATCCACCTTGTCCGTCCCCAGAACCTGCGCTCCAAGCAGCTGCCTGGAGGACCGGTCTGCAACCAGCTTGATAAACATGGTGCCAGCTCCCGGATAGTAGTGTGCCTTATCGTCCACCGCCACCAGGGCGCTAATCACGTCGTATCCCTTCCCTTTTGCAGCCGCTTCCGTTAAGCCAGTCCGGCCCGCATGGAGGCCTGGCAATTTGCATATCCCCGTCCCCACAGCGCCTCTGTAGGCCACGGACTTTCCGGCAATGTGCCTGGCGGCAATTCGTCCCTCTATGTTGGCAGAGGACCCCATGGGAGACCATAGCGGCTCGCCAGTGACGGCATCCGTCACACAGGCGCAGTCCCCGACAGCGTAGATATCGGGATCGTTGGTCTGCATGGATGGCGATACGCGAATGGTCCCGTTGGGCATCATGTCTAGGCCGCTGTCCCGGAGAAATTCCGTATTGGGCCGGATTCCAATTGCCAGAATCACAGCATCGGCTTTGATGGGACGCCGGTTGGTCAGAACTTTTTCTACGGACTCGGTCCCCTCCAATCCCTCCAGCTTCGTATTGGAAAAGGTCATGATCCCCTGCTCTGCCAAATGATTCTCCACATACTCCTGCATCTCCGTGTCAAAGCCCGGCAGAATGTGCTCAGCCATATCGATGACCGTAACGCGAATTCCCTGTGATACAAGGTTTTCTGCCACCTCCAGGCCAATAAATCCTCCCCCGACGATGACGGCGCGCTTGATGGCTCCGCTGTCCACGGCCTCCCGCAGCGCCACTGCGTCCTCTGGCGTCCGCATAGTGAATACATTCTTGAGATGAACACCCTCCACCGGCGGAATAAAAGGGCGCGCTCCTGCCGCGATCACCGCTTTGTCGTAGGGATATTCTCTCCGCTCTCCCGTGACGGCGTCCACCGCCACCACCAACTTTTTCTCCCGGTCGATGGCCACGGCTTCCGTCTGCGTAGCGACAGAAACTCCCGTCAATTCCGTAAAACTCTGCGGCGTGTTGACAATCAATTGTTCTCTGCGCTCAATCACATGTCCCACATAGTAGGGCAGGCCGCACCCTGCATAGGAAATATCCTTGCTTTTTGTTATAATCTGAACCTGGTTGCTTCGATCTTCGCGAAGAAGCTTGGCGGCTGTCTTGGTCCCCGCCGCAACTCCTCCAATGATGACAACTTTCATCGATCGCTCCTCCTATCCGTAATCTATTTCCACTTGTTGTCCATACTGTATGTATAGAATACCACTTGTCAGGTTATAAGTAAAGTACTATAATATGTATAGAATCCATAGGAAAAACCTATAGATCAGCGGCTTTCTATGGAAAAAATATTACTCTTGCAGCGCTTTCAAAAGTATCATTTTATTCTCCTTGGTACTCATACCGATTATTTATACGCCACATCGGTATGACGCCATCTGAATATATCCGTAGGTTGCGTTTATCACAGTCTGCATTAAAGCTGCGTGATGATAGCTGTAAAAATGCGGACATAGCTTTTGAAATGGGCTTTGGGAGTGTAGACGGGCATCAACGTGCTTTTCGGCGTGAATTTCATTGGAGCCGACAATCTTGTGAGCAATCACAAGTTGTCGGCTTTTCCTTTTTGAGTCTATCGTAAACGCTATCGTTTGCCACAAAGGAAAGGAAGCTCGCCTCCTGCGTCGGCGTAAGGGGTACCTTTGGTTCTGTGTCGTCCTCTAACACGGTGTTAAGCTGGAAGTCAAAGGGGTTTTTGCGGATACAATCGTCCTGTATCGCGGTGTAAAAGGCAGCTTTCGTACCCTCCCGCACATTCGCCCTGTGGCGCGTCTGCTTCGCGTAAAGCTGGCAGACGGTCATTTTCTTTCCGATGGGGTCTATGCCGTCGTCAAGGTCTTTCTGTATCTGCCTTTTCTTTTCCCGCAGGGATAAATCGTCGCGCTTCCCCGTGGGGGTCTTATCCGTGGGTACTAACTTCCAAGCGTAGACAAACTGGGGGTTCCCAAAGGCGTCTATGTATTTGTAAGCATATCTTCTGTCTTTTCTCTGGCTCTCTCCCTGCTGCAAAATGCGGTTTCTGTTGTCCCTTCTTTTCTGTGACATGGTTTCATGCTCCTTTCCGAACAAAAGGAAAGAGCCTTGGTATGCTTAATCTCATTATACCATAGGCAGCGAGGGATTGCAGCCCTTTTTTCCCGCCCTCCCAACCCTCTCATTACCCACAACACCGCAAAACGGGTTTTGCCAAACTCCACCACAATTTTATGGTGACCTATTCACAACGCTAAACGCACTATTCGCCCGAAATTGTAGACGGAAAAATTCTGATATGCTATACTGTATCAGGAATATTTTATTAGAAAGAGAGGGCGGCAGCATGGAGCTGAAACGGGAAACCATTTGTGAAAATACGCTGGAATTTATTCAGGAATACTACCGCCTGAACACCGGGCCGCTGTTCTCAGTCCTCTCCGACGACTGCGTATGGCTGGGGCCGGGGAATCTGCTCGTCCACGGCCGGGAGGCGATCCGGGCGCTTTTTCAGGACGGCTTTGTCATGCCTGCCTTTGATGTCGTTGAGCCGGACTTCCGGCTGGTCGATACGGGGTGCGCAGAGCAGCTGACTGTCCTGGGGCAGTATACCTGCTATCCCGCCGAAAACGCCCAGCTGATCAGCGCGGCAAGGCAGCGGGCCACGTTCTGTTACCGGCTGGAGGAGGATAACTGGCGCCTATACCATATGCACGTTTCCAACGAGTGGAACGAGCTGGTGGGGGACGAGGTCTTCCCCGTCCAGATCAGCACACAGACCTATCGCTATGTGCAAAAGCTGCTGGAGGAAAACAGAAGCAAAGCATCCCCCACGCTCACGATCAAGACTGATATCGCCAATCAGTTTGTCGATACCGGCGCGGTGCTGTATATCCAGGCGACGGACAGGACCTGTATCCTCCATATGCTGCATGAGTGGAAGCAGGTCTCGAAGCCCCTGAAGGACTTGCAGACGCAGCTTCCCCCGAACTTTTACCGGCTCCACAGAAGCTTCTGCGTCAACAGCGATTATGTAACGGAGATCAAGCGCTACACCGTGACACTGGTCACGGGAGAGGAGCTTCCCATCCCCAAAATGCGCTATACCCAGGTGAGGGAGGAGCTGACCGCTTTGATCGAAAAAAAACCATAAAAAGGGGGCTTGACAGACCATGATCTGCCACAATATACTGACGACATACAGACAGGGGATAAATCTGTCCTTTTTTGCTGCCCTGGACACAGCTATATTCCATGAAAAAGGTGCGTTCCGCCCCCGGTTTTTCCGTGGGCGTGACGCGCCCGTTTGCTTTGTAAAAGAGGAAAAATCCATGAAAGGAAGTGCATTGATATGAGGATGAAACACAGAATACTTTCTCTGGTGCTGACGGTGTGCCTTGTGGCGGGGCTTTTGCCGACAACCGTTTTCGCGGCGACAGTGGGCGGTTTTGAAGTGGAGGGTGGTACAGAAGGTACCGACTACTCTTATGCAAACGGTGTGCTGACCATCCTGACCAGTACGGAACTGACCATTTCCACCAGCGGCCAGACCGGAGATCGGATCGCGGTGGGCAGCGGCGTGACTGCAAACATCGTATTGGCTGGGGTCAATATTCCTGCCAGTTCGGAGTCAGCCATTGATGTTCCGAGTGGAGCCACAGTCAACATTACCCTTGCGGAAAACTCGGAAAATACCTTAAAGGGCGGCCTTTATGGTGCGGGGATCCACGCACCGGCGGGAAGCACATTGACGATCTCCTGCGCCAAGCATGCGGACGGCTGTACCGGAAACGATGGGTGCGGAACTTTGTCGGCAACCGGTGGCACATGTTGGGGGCAGTGGGCTACGTGGATCAACGGCGGCGCGGGTATTGGCGGCAAAAATAATGAAACTGCGGGGACGATCATCATTAACGGAGGTAAGATCTACGCAAAAGGCGGTGACGTGTATGATTCTCGCTATAGTCGGCCCGCTGGAATCGGCGGCGGAGCTGGAGTGTTTGGCTGGGGCTCGAATCGAAATGGTGGTAACGGAGGTACTGTGATCATCAATGGCGGTTACGTTCAAGCAGTAGGATCACACAATAATAATGGCATTGGCGGTGGTACAAAAGCTGATGAAGGAGCCGATGGTACAGGAGGTTTTCTGCAAATAAATGGCGGCACTCTGTACGCCACGAGCTTTAACAAGGGGACTTTTGTTAGTACAGGCGGTGAGCTCACGGATTGCACCACTTCCAACAGTACGGTCGCCGCGTTCACGGATAATAACAACAAGCTGGAAATTACTGCAAATAATGCACTTGTTGAGACAATCACCGCTCCCGATGGTCAAATCCTCACGGCGAATCCAGAGGGCGGCGTTACGCTTCCGCCCGACAGTATGGTTCAGGCCGGTGAGCAGGCGTTTACACTTCCACACGGCGGAAGCTTCGGCATAGACTGCTCTGTCACTGCGGATGTGGTCGTTAGAGGGGACACAGTAATTACCGGCGCGGGCGTTACTATCTCACTGGACGGTACGCTTGGAATCCCCAATGGTTCCACGGTGCAGACCGGCGAGGATGGGGCTGTTATCACCCTCCCAAATGGCGGCTCGGTGGAGGAGAACGGAACCGTCAGCGGCAAGAGCGTTAAGGTGGGCGAGACCACGATCACCGCCCCAGAGGGCAGCACTGTGAGTACCACTTCGGATGGTACGACCACTGCGCCCGCTGGCTCTGCGATTGAGACAGGTATTGGCGTAACCCTTATAACTGGCGCGTATACACCGGCAGAGGTTTCGCCTGATGGCACAGTTACACTGTCTGGTGGCGGCACAGTGACCGTGCATACATCGGATGGAACGAATGTAAACGTAGTGATTACCGTGCCGTCCACCGGCGGCAGTCTCGGTACGGACGACAATGGGTATATTACGCTGCCCGGCGGCGTGACCGTCACCACGGACGACGAGACACCGATCTTGATCCCTGAAATCGGTGGCCTGCTCGACCCAAACACTGGTAAGGTGTTCTATGTCGCTGTGCCGATCAATCCCGGTAACACGGTGCGCTATATCGTGGAGCATTACAAGGCCAGCGGCGACGGCTACACGCTGGAAGAAACGGAATATCCCGCTGGCAAGATAGGCGATACTGTCACAGCAACGCCGAAAACCTATGACAGCTTTACCTACAATGCGTCGATCTCCACCGCCAGCGGGACGCTGAAGAAAATCAGCGGAGCAGACGATATTTTGACCTTGAAGCTCTATTATGATGTGTCCGCCACGCCGATCGAGCCCGGTAACACGGTGCGCTATATCGTGGAGCATTACAAGGCCAGCGGCGACGGCT
>JAHZBS010000048.1 GCA_019423265.1 Clostridiales bacterium | reverse complement strand
CCGGGCGGATTCGGGACTTTCACCCTATAGAACGTGCGCTCACCGGGCGCACCACTGACAAAAAGTTCGCGTTCCGCGAACTTTTTTTATAGAACAAAAAAAGCGCATAGTACATGCGCTCGCCAGAATAGGGATGACTGGGCTCGAACCAGCGACTTCTACGATGTGAACGTAGCGCTCTGACCAACTGAGCTACATCCCCAAACGGAATGACTATATAGTAACGCGAATCGAAGGATTTGTCAAGAGTGAATTTTATTTTTTTTGGACTTCCCCTTTTCAATCCCCATCCGGGACGTCCGCGATCCGCTCTGATTCCTGCTGGGATACCGCATACAACCGCTCCGTATCTCTCGGCTGCAAAACGAATTGGCAAGCCCTGAGAGAGTCTGCGAGCTGACCGCACGTCCGGCAGCCGACGATTGGAAAACAGGTAAATTGGCTCTGTCCCAGAAGATATGCCAGAGCCAGGGTTCCCTCGGAGCTTCCCGGATAATGCCGCTTCATATCGCGGAGCATTTCGTATATGACCGCATTAGCGGCATTGCCGTATTTTCGCCGCAAGCCGTCCGGCACATTGTGCCCTCCCAGTTTCGCAAAATAACCGCCTGCCTGTGAACTGTAGGCGAACACGGGCAGCGCTGTCTTTTCATGATACTCTCGGCTTTGAGCATTCATGGCCACGAGGGTTGGGTCTCCTATCCCTTGGGGATTGACGGTGGCGAGGCTGTACATCAGTTGGTCCGCGCAAAATCCCTGCATTCCGTGGCCGCTGGCGAATGTGTTGGCAGCTTCCAGACGGGCTGCCGTCCAGTTGGACGCTCCAAAATACCGTATCTTTCCTCTCTGCACAAAATCGTTCATCATGAGGACGATCTCCTCCACGGGCCGGCTCGCGTCATCCCGGTGCAACCAATACAGATCGATGCGCTCGACTCCCAGATCCATGAGACTTCCATCCAGATCCGCTTCCACTTCCCGGCGGCTCATACGCGGAGTCTCCATCGATCCCAGATCCGGGTGGGCCCCCTTGGTGCTGAGCAGCATTTGGCCTTTCGCCCCCCGGTCCGCCAGCCACTGGCCGATGAGCTTTTCACTGGGGCTGTGCATCCCGGAAACCCAATTTCCATATACCCTGGCAGTATCGACCATTGTGCCACCCTGAGCAAAAAACATATCCAGCAGCGCATACGCGCTGTCCTTATCAACCGCCGTTCCAAAATCAGCCGTTCCAAGCACAATCGGCCCAATCTGCAAATTTGTTCCTTTGATGACCCGTTTGATCACTGAGATTCCTCCCCTTTTTCGTATTGCCGTCATGCCCTGGAAGATAGCGCGGCGAGGGAATGCCGCAGATAGAGGGCCGTGACAACGGCGGACAGCCCATCCGCCAGCGGAAACGCCAGCCAGATTCCCCACATGCCCAAGCCGCCAACCCGTGGCAAAATAAGCGCCAGGGGAATAAAGAAAAAGATCTGCCGGCTGGCGGTTAGGAGCAGGGATGGGATCACACGCCCGATTGCCTGGAAGAACCCGGCTCCCACGATCTGAACGGCGGCAAAAAGGGCCAGCGCACACACTAGCCGCAGAGCTCCGGCGCCAGCCGAAATCAGGGCTGCGTCGTCGGTAAACAGGCGGAAGATCCAGCCAGGGAACAGTTCAATCAGGGCCGTAAACACCGCTGCAAATACCAACCCGGCCGCGATGGATAGATGAAGCGCCCTCTTGACGCGGTCATAGGCTCTGGCGCCATAATTGTACCCGGCAATGGGCTGCATCCCCTGCACTAGCCCTTGGGTGGGCATATAGAGAAAGGTTAGAATTCGATTGATGATCCCATAGACCGATATGGCTGTGTCGCCCCCAAAATCTTTGAGCATGTTATTCAGAACCAGCGCCACAAGGGAATTGGCAATCTGGCGGATGAAGGAGGCAAATCCGACTCCAATGATCTCCCAGAGCGCTCTGAATTGGATCACAAAATGCCGCGGCCGCAAGCGATAGATGCTTTTCCGCCGGATAAAATACTGTGCCAAATACAGCAGGCTAAAGCCCTGAGACAGGATCGTTGCCAAAGCCGCTCCCCGTATCCCCATGCCAAGTGGAAACACAAAGAGATAATCTAAAAAAATGTTTAGGACCGCCCCGCCCATCATAGAAAACATGGCAGTGCGGGCATTCCCCTCCGAGCGGCATACGTTATTGCCTACCAGGACCATAGGATAATACAGCGTCCCCAGTAAGATGATCTGCATATACTCCCGCGCGCTCCCCAACAAAGTCTCTGTCGCTCCGAAGAATATGAGGATCGGATCTAAAAAAATCTGCCCCAGCACGCCCATCAACAGTCCACAGAACAGCCCTGCGCTGCATGCCGTTCCGACGCAGTGACACGCCCTCCCCTCCTCTTTAGCGCCTAAATATCGGGAGGCCGCGGAAGCGCTCCCCACTCCGAGCATTAGACTGACGGCCATGACCGCCATCTGGATCGGAAAGGCAATGGTAAGGCCCCCGATGCCCTTTGAACCCACGCCGCGGCCGACGAAAATTGTGTCCACAATATTATATAGCGCATTTACCGCCATAGAAAGAGTCGCAGGTACCGATAATCTCGTCAAAACCACGCTGACTTTCTCATCCCGCAGCATGGCGCTGCGCTCTTGATTCCGCGCCTGGGATGAATTGGATTCCATACTCCATGTCCTCTCGATCTACATTTTCTAAGTGTCTTTTCCTCAGTATACGGAAAAAGAGTCAGAAATACAAGCGAAATCTAAAATATTTATTAAAAATTCAAATCCTCAACTTTGCCTGTATTTTCAAGGTTTTAGCCTGCCAAATGTCCAAACCTTATGTATTTTCCCTTGTTTTTGCCCTTACCAGCCATGCGGATATTCCGAGAAATGGAGAGCGCTGTGGAGAGATAGCAGATAAGAAAAACCGCTGTTGCATGGTTCGGGTGGTGCGCCATGTGACAGCGGTTTTTGTGAGCTATTCAGGTAGATGTCTTTGCAATTCAAGGTTTGATTTCCGAAAATGCTTTGTCCAAATCGTCAATGATGTCCTGCACATTTTCCAACCCCACTGAAAGACGAACCATTCCGCTTTCAATCCCGGCAGCGATAAGCTGCTCGTCTGTAAGCTGCCTGTGCGTCTCGCTTGCCGGGTGAAGTACACAGGTACGGATATCCGCTACATGGACTTCGTTTGAAGCAAGCTGCAAGGCGTTCATAAATTTTACAGCGGCTTCTTTGCCGCCTTTGATTATGAAAGAAATGACACCACTGCAACCCTTGAGATATTTCTGCGCAAGAGCATGATATGGGTCACTTTCCAGTCCCGGATAAATCACACGCTCTACATATGCGGATTTTTCGAGATATTGGGCGACTGCCATAGCGTTCTCGCAGTATTGTTTCATTCTGACCGCCAGCGTTTCCAGACCGAGATTTAACAGAAATGCCGAATGTGCCGCAGGATATACGCCAAAATCCCTCATCAGCTGCATCCTTGCTTTCGTGATGTATGCCTTTTTTCCATAAGTCTCCGTATAGGAAATCCCGTGGTAGGAATCGTCCGGCTCGGTAAGTCCGGGGAAGTTGCCGTTTTCCCAGTCAAATTTTCCACTGTCCACAATCACGCCTCCGACCTGTACCGCATGGCCGTCCATATACTTTGTGGTGGAGTGAATTACGATATCAGCACCGTATTCAAAGGGCTTGCAGAGAATCGGCGTAGCGAATGTATTGTCCATAATCAGCGGCACGCCGTGTTTATGGGCAATCTTTGCAAAGCGTTCAATGTCGAATACCGTCAGCGCAGGATTGGCAATCGTTTCACCAAAGACCAGCTTTGTGTTCGGCATAAACGCTTTATCAATCTCTTCGTCCGTCGCATCCTTGCCAACAAAAATACATTCAATTCCCAGCCGCCTAAGCGTGAAGGAAAACAGATTCACGGTACCGCCGTAGATTTCTGTTGTACTGATGAAGCTGTCTCCAGCTTCGCAGATGTTCAGGATAGACAGCAAGGTTGCCGCCTGCCCCGATGTCGTACACATGGCGCCGATTCCACCCTCCAATTCCGCAATCTTATCCTCGACGGCCATCACTGTCGGATTGCCGAATCGGGAATAAATCAGAGATTTCATCGGATCATCAAATACAGCCGCCACATCCTCTGTAGAGTCATAGACATAGGTAGTGCTTTGCACAATCGGCACAACCCTCGGCTCCGCATTTTTCGGCGTGTATCCTGCGTGCAGGCATTTTGTTTCATCTCTCATGGTTAAATCCTCCCATTTATTTATTTCAGCATACTCCAGATGCACTCGCCCAGCGTCAATGCGAGAATGATATTGATGATTCTATAATGGTTCAGATAGACCTTCTGAATTAGAATCCCTACTCCGATCCAGGTCATTGTTGCAATTGTCCCAATGGTCGCAATCAACAGTTCAAATCCGATCAACACCATAAGCGCTGTACTGTACGGAGCAATAAATCCGGTCAATGCCGTGATTCCGAACATATAAATTTTTACGTTTACAAACTGAAGAAGAAATCCTTTCATAAAAGACGCTGAACCGGTATCTGCGGCTGGTTCCGGCTTGCTGACAGCAATATGAATTGCAAGCCATAGGATATATGCGGCACCAATATATTTCATAACATGCAATGCGTTTGGCAGAAAAGTACCCACTCCATACACGAATATAGCGCAGATAATCTGAACCGCATAATAACCTGCAAAAATGCCAAAGAACAGACGTTTTCCGTTTTTCCAGCCGTAGTTTGTTACCGTATTAAGAGCCAGTATATTTCCGGGACCAGGTGTAAAAGCGTTCACTATGGCATATATGAAGAAGTTGGTTACTACATATCCAGGCATAAAAATCTCCTCCGTTTGCTATACGATTATAGCACGCAGATGAGAACCATAGATAATACTGATTTTATATGGAATAGCATAGTATAAAGCTATGCTTCTTGCGGATTGAATTTCCTTAAAGCTTCCACATAGATTGCTGCAAGTTCTGACAAAACCTGCCCTTTACAAAGGACATAGCCGATGCGCATGACTTCATCTTCTTTCAATGGAACAGAAACGATGGCTTCTCCCTGTAGAAATTTAGGGAAGATTCCGCTGGAAATCGTATATCCGTCCAACCCAATCATAAGGTTCACGACAGCCGCACGGTCGCTGACACGGATTATTTTCTCCGATGCTTCTGTACTAAATAGTTCCTCAGAATAGTCTGCCGATTCGTAGATGCCTTGCAAGTAATTCAGCCGTGGATATGGTGTCAAATCTTTCAGTGTAACATACTCTTTTTCTGCAAGTGGGTGCTCTGCCCGCAAAAAGACATGGGGCATAGCCCTAAACAGCTCCGTAAACACAAGACCCATTTCGTCCATCGTCTTACGAAGAAACGTCTCGTTTTTGTTACACAGATAGAGAATGCCAAGATCACAGAAACGATTTTTTACATCCTCCAGAATTTGATGTGTCTGCGTTTCGTTAATGATAAATTCAAACTGTTCCTGCCCGAAATTTTTCACCATCTCCACGAAAGCGTTTGCCGTAAAAGTATAATGCTGCGTGGACACACAAAAACGATGTTTTTTCGATCTGTTTGAAATGAAACGGTCTTCCAAAAGATCCATCTCCTGTATGACCTGCCTCGCATAGCCGAGAAACTCTACTCCTTCCTTTGTCAGAGCAATGCCGCTTCGGCTTCTTTTGAACAATTCAAAGCCTATTTCATTCTCTGTCTCCTTGATGGCGATAGACAGGCTCGGCTGCGAAATATGGAGTTGCTTGGCTGCTTCGGTGATTGAACCGATTTCTGCAACGGATACAATGTATTTTAAAAGTTGAATGGTCATAAGCTATCAGCACCACCTTTACATAGAATACAAAAAATAGGACAAGTTGATGTTGTCAATTCTTTCCCATCAATCAGTTATCCAAACTATTCTCATTCAACAGGAAATCATAGACGCTCATAAGCAGCACCCCATCGTCATTGTAATACGGCGCAGGCGCATCTTTCGTGATAATAATCTTCTTGAAGAAATCACCGGTCAGCATCAGGGAACGCTGCTCCTGTCCCATCTTTGCCCTATCTGGAATCGCATAGGCTGACTGAATGTAATAGCGCTTAGAACCTTTATTGCAGACAAAATCAATTTCCAACTGTTTACGGACTCCGTGACCTTTCTCATTGGTTTTATTCAGAGTAATAACTCCCACATCTACATTGAAGCTTCGTATCTTCAACTCATTGAAGATGATATTCTCAATAGCATGAGTTTCTTCCAGTTGACGAAAATTGAGACGGGCATTGCGTAATCCCAAATCAGTAAAGTAATATTTGACCGGCGTGTCGATATACTTCTTCCCCTTAATATCATATCGAACAGCACTGTCAATCAAAAAGGAATCACATAAATAATCGATATACCTTTTGATTGTTGCGTTACTAATGTTTTTCTGCTTGACAGTTTTAAAAGTAGCCGATAACTTTGTTGGATTTATAAGCGAACCGATAGCAGATGAGAGGATATTCAAAAGTTCCTCCAATTCTGCCCGATTGCGCACATTATGTCTTCCTACAATATCCGAAATATAAGTTTCCTCGAATAATGCCTTTAAGAAACTAATCTTTTCCTCAGGACTTGAAATATTTACGATAGGCGGCAATCCACCATAAAGCATATATTCGTTCCAACCGTCCTGTTTTGTTCCCGGATAAACGGACATAAATTCAGCAAAACTGAGGGGATGCATATGAACTTCATCTCCCCGGCCTCGGAATTCAGTAATCACATCTTTAGACAAAAAACGGGCATTGCTTCCTGTCACATACACATCTACATTTCTCATACGGATCAAACTGTTTAATACGGATTCAAACTCTCCTAAAAGCTGCACCTCGTCCAACAGCACATAATACATCCCATCACCTTTAATCTGCTCCTTGAGATAGGGATACAGAACATCCGGATCACGAAATCTCTTATTTTCAAAAGAGTCAAACGCAATTTCTATAATGTGCTGTTCGTTCGTTCCTGCTGCCAGCAGATAATCCTTGAACAAATCAAACAATAAGTAGGACTTTCCGCAGCGTCGGATACCCGTCACCACCTTGATAAGTCCATTGTGCTTTTTACTGATGAGCTTATTTAAATAGATGTCTCTCTTGATTTCCATATCATCATCCTTCTTTCTACTGAAAGTTTTTGCGAGTTATCGCAAAATTCTTCAGTAGCATTATACCTCATTCGAATTAATTTTACAACTCCTACTGAAAATTTTTGCGAGTTATCGCAATTACATGCAGTAAGATTTGTCAGAGAAGCATTCCAATACAGAACTGCATACTTCAAAACCTTAAGCCAATATCAACATGTATTTATAGACTCATTCCGCACGTTGATTGTTAAATTTATCACACAATAGGCAAAATGCGGCAAAACAAGGCAAATTGAGGACATGAATCGTAGTCAAAACGTAGTAGAAATCGGTGTGTCTTACTACTCTATTTTTTATTCTTTTCATTGAAAGATTAGAAAGCGACGACTTCCAGTTCAATTTTCCCAGAAGCTACCTACACTTTAAAATGCAATTACTTTAGTTTCCAAAGACTCTTTTTTCTAATATTTATCACTATTTTTTGAACATCTTCATCTTCTAGAAATTTCTCTCCCAATTTTTTCAGTATATCACCAAGTGGGACGTTATCAAATTGATTCAAATCTATAAGCAGTGTTCTATGATGAAGCATATCCTCATTCGCTTGAAGTAGATACATATCAATTGCTTCACTAAGACTACAAATATAATTGCGCAGCATTCCTTCCCATGCAGCCTTATCTCCCTGCCAAAAAATTCGAACATAGCCCTCTATAGGGTCGTTAAGCTCATTTCGGGTAGCGAAATGAAAAGTACCATATTCTAATTCTTTTATTGCACTTTCAATAGATCTGTAATGATATAATTCCATCTTAGTTACCCATCCCTCCTCATTGGCATTTTATACTTATCTACACATATTTACAAAAAGATTAGAAAGGCAACAGCATATTTTTGTATATCGCTGCTAAATTATTATTCCCACTACATCGCCTTCGGCATTCTGTAATTCTCTGACACTGTCCAAATTGTAATTGACTGCACCGTTTTGACACGATTTGCGTTGGTTATGCGTATTTGCCATGGCACACGAAAAGTATTTTAATCCTCATTTCTCAATCTGATTTTCTTCCTCAATTATACACGAGAGCATAGGCTTTTTCAATTCCCCTAACTGCTTTTATGCCCTTATGATAGCCCAAAATAAGGGTAACATTGTGTGAAATCATATAAAGAATGCCCCCCTTATTTATTTTAGGAGCCGCCCCTTGACAATCCAAAATCCCCTGTGATACAATAGCTCCCATAAAGGCGATGAAAAGAAGAAGTAGATGGAGCTGTTTCTCCTCAGAGAGTTCCCGGCCGGTGCGAGGGGCGGTGGAAACCACATCGAAATACATCTTGGAGCCGCGGGCTGAACCGGCCATGGAGTCGAAGTAGGTCTTTTGACGGAGTTGCGACCGTTATCTTCGCAGGGGTATACGCATAGCTGCCGTACCTGCATGAGGCTCTCCCAATTCGTAGAGCGAAAAAAGGTGGTACCACGGAATGATCCGTCCTTTGTAAGACGCTTGTCTTACAGAGGATTTTTTTATTTCCTAGAAATGGCCCCCCAGCTTCGCTTTATTTGTTTCCCTCCTTCATGCATGCCCCAGACTATCTACATTCGAAAGGAGTTGTCTATGTTGTTATCTGTGAACGAACAGATGGAAATCATTACAAAAGGCGCGCTGGAGGTCATTCAAACGGAAGATCTGCAAGAGAAATTGCGGAGAGGACGCCCGCTGCGCATCAAGCTAGGACTCGATCCCTCCGCCCCCGACCTCCACCTAGGGCACGCCGTTGTCCTCCGCAAAATTCGCCAAATGCAGGATCTGGGCCATGAGGCGGTTATCATTATCGGAGATTTCACCGGCGCTATCGGGGACCCGTCCGGAAAATCCAAAACGCGCCCTCAGCTAACCCGGGAGCAGGTGAAGGCCAATGCCTTGACCTACCAACAGCAGCTTTTTAAAATCCTAGACCGGGAAAAAACCACCGTTCTTTTTAATAGCTCTTGGCTGGGAGAAATGAACTTTCACCAGGTCCTGGAGCTCGCTTCCCAGGTCACCGTCGCCCGTATTTTGGAGCGGGATGATTTTGCCAATCGATTTGCAAGGCAGCAGCCCATTGGACTCCATGAATTCTTTTATCCTCTGATGCAGGCCCAGGACTCCATTCAGATTCAAGCGGATATAGAGTTGGGCGGTCAGGACCAGCGATTCAACATTTTGATGGGCCGCACCTTGCAGAAGTCCATGGGTATGGAAAGCCAAGTCGCCCTGTTTATGCCCCTCTTAGTTGGATTGGACGGCATTGACAAGATGAGCAAGAGTTTAGGAAATTATGTCGGAATTACAGAGGATGCGAACACAATGTTCCAAAAAATCATGAAAATTGGGGATGACCAGATCCTCCCCTACTACACGCTCTGCACCGACCTGCACCCGCGGGACATCCGCGCTGTTCAATCTCGACTTGAGGAAGGGGAAAATCCAAGGGATGTGAAGATGGATCTGGCCCATGAGATTACACGCCTCTATCACGGTGTCTCCGCGGCGGATGGGGCGCGCGAGGAATTTATCCAAATTTTTCAAAAAGGGGCTGTGCCCGACAGACTGCTCCTCTTTCCCGTCACCAGCGCCGTGATGCGGGATGGCGCCATTGATCTTACCAAGGTTTTGGTCCAAGCGGGCCTCGCATCCAGTGGCAGCGAGGTTCGCAGGCTCGTAGCCCAAGGCGGGGTCAAAGCCGACGGAACCATTCTCCGCGATTTCCTGCTATCCCCCTCACTCCCCGCCACGATCCAGGTCGGGAAGGCAAAATTCGTAAAGCTCGTGCAGCAATAGCCCACACAAAAGTGCATGTCGGCTCGAAACCGTGGCATGCACTTTCTTTTGCACGGCCCTCAAAGGCTCTCTTTCGTCAGAGGTGCCATGCTTCCGCGGGTGAGCCGTATTAAGTCTCGCGGATCCACTTCGATTTGATATCCGATTTTGCCCCCGCTGACAATGACGGTCTCAAGACTCTCACAGGCGCTGTCAAAGCTTGTCGGATACGATTTTTTCATCCCAATGGGGGAGCATCCGCCGCGGATATATCCCGTTATCTCCAGAATTTCGCTGACGTGAATCATCGCAATGGACTTGACGCCGGCGGCGCGGGCGGCCGCCTTTAAATCCAGCTCCTTGGCCACGGGAATCACAAACACATAGATGCCGCCATCCCCGCTGCGCGTGACAAGGGTCTTAAAGACTTGATCGGGATCCTGCCCCATTTTTTCTGCCACCGAGAGCCCGTCAATGGCTCCATCTTCGTGGGAATAGGTGTGCTCCTTGTAGGGAACCTTCTCCCGCTCTAAAATTCGCATCGCGTTGGTTTTACTCACCGCTTTCGCCATCTGTCCACCCCCTCTTATCGAACTCGAAAGGTGTCGGAGAGCTCTCGCAGCCTTTTGGCGGCTGTCCCCGGTTCAGAGCTTCGTATGATCGCAGAGACGACGGCAACCCCGTGAACACCGCTGCCGCTCATCTGTAGAATATTGGATTCGTTGATCCCCCCGATGGCGGCAACCGGTATTGTCACAGCCTTGCAGATGGCCTTCAGCGTTTCATAGGACGTAGGCCGGGTTATCACTTTTGTCGTCGTGGGAAACATGGCTCCTGTCCCAAGATAATCCGCGCCTGCGCGCTCCGCCGCCACCGCTTGTTCCACCGTTTTGGCGCTCACTCCCATGATTCGATCGGGCCCCAGCAGCTGCCGCACCTTTGCCGCGGGCAAGTCCTGCTGCCCTACATGAACCCCCGCCGCGTCCGCCGCCAGCGCAATGTCAGCGCGGTCATCCAAAATCAGTGGCACTCCGTAGTAGTCGGTTATCTTCTTAACCGCTACCGCCAAAGTATAGTACGCCTCGCTTGTCTTCTCCTTCTCCCGCAGCTGCACAAGCGTCACTCCATTTTGCAAAGCTGCCTCTAGAATGGACAAAAAGCGTTTCTCATCACAGCCGTCGCTGTTGGTAACCAAATATAAGGATACATCGACTGATTTCATTGAAATCCTCCCACTCAAATACGCACATACGGTACATGGCTGAAAATTACAACACATTAGCCGTCACAGTCTGCCCCCAGCTGTTGTATACGATGGGGACATGCCCATACTCCTCGCCATTTCCATAGATATCCAGCGGCATTTCCTCAAGCTCCTCAATGACCGTGATGCTGCCATCATACAGTGCCTGCAACCGTTCCATACAGCTTTTGACACGGGCCGCAAGTCCGCCCAGGCGGATATCCTGGACATCGAAACCATGGGGCTTGTTCTCCGCAAACCACTGCGTCCGGTAGGCCCGGTGGAAGGCAGCGATTTTCTTTAACAGCTTCTTATAGTCTGCGATCAAAGTCTTAAGGGCTTCCTGGTCATGGCTGTGATAGACTCTGCGGGTTCTTACTCCCAGCTCCGCCTTGATGGACAGAACTTCGCAGAGCGCTTGCTCCGCGGCAAAGAGATAGCCCCATTCCGGATCGCTCTTCAGCAGGCCCAACCGTCTTGCGCATTTGGCATACTGCTGATTTTCACCGCCTGCCACAGTGGAATCCAGAAGCCCGGTAAAACAGTCATTATAGAGCAGATACTTATCCGGGTTATAGAAGTAGTCGGCAGAGTATCCCGGCGTCCCCGGCAGATCCAGCAATAGGAAACGGTCGAAAGAAATGCCGAATTTCTCCTTGAACCGCGCCTTGATATCGGCTTTATTGGTATTCCCCTTTGCAATCTCGGACGCATAGAACAAGGCTGGCAGCAGGGAGAATCTGGAACACTCGCCGCCGTTGTCCCCCCACATAGTGAAAAATACATCCTGGACATTGTGTTCCCGGCAGCTCTTTAGGGCAGCGGCTGTGGCCTTCATACTGAATCCATTATGTGGCACAAAGCCTGTCCAGGTCCAGAGGCCACCGGCAAACCAGGTGTCCTCCTTCATCTTCTGATGTGAGACAAGCATCCGGTCATAGTGCTTCTTGTCCGTGGAGTAATAGTCCCAGTAAATGAGCTGGACCGTATCCGGAATCTGTTCTTTGATCTCCCTCTGGATGTCGGCCTCGCTGTTGTAATAGTCGCCGCCGGTAGCCAGGCGGAAGAACATGTCGGCCCACATAGCCAGGGTAAAACCATACTTTTTTCCGATCTCTGCCACCCTTTTCAGGTGATCGATGAGAATCTGAGACCGGTCGCTGTCTCCATGCAGGTCGTAATATTTCCCGCGCCCGATCATGTGAGCCTCATCCATGCCGATATTGATGGTGCGGCTGGTAAAGCACTTGGAGATGCTTGCAAACATCTGATCGATCAGCTCGTATACCGCCTCGTCTCCCGCCAACAGAATATCATTGGTGTCCACATGGGGTGCATAGGCCGGCCACCGCACAATGGCGTTTACGTGTGCCAGCGTCTGGATGCAGGGGATCAGCTCCATTCCCTTGGACTGCGCGTAATGGTCCACCTCTTTCAACTCTTCTTGGCTGAATCGCCCCCTCCTATAGCCGAAATAAGGATTGCCGTCCACCTCATAGGTGTCCTCCGTGTACAGAAGAAGGGTATTATAGCCCAGATCTGTGGTGATATCGATCCATTTTTTCAGACTGTCCACGCTGGGGACGGCATTTCTGGAACAATCCAGCATGGTGCCAAGTCTCCGAAAACATATCGTATTCTCCATGATTATCCTCCATTCGCAAGTGCCGGCGGCGCCGGATTTTTTCATACGTATACATTATACCAAATTTCTACTATTTCTTCAATAAAAAAGCGTATCAAACGCGCGTTATTGTAATTTGAAGTGTGCTGTGTTACAATATAGCCAGCCAACTAACAGAAATCCAGGGAAGGGTGTCTCGTATGCAAAAAGAAACTTGTATGGAAAAGCTAAAAGCCTGCGATCCGGAGTATTGTTTCCTTGGAATCACAGCCGACGGAGAAAAGTGCCGCACCATTCCGGCGCCCTGGGATAGCACCGTGGCATGTATGAATATGAAATTGCCCGATGTTTTCCTCTCCCCGGAGGAGATCCGAGATCCCAAGATCCTACAAATGCTAGAGCAGATAAAAGTCCGCTCCGTATTCATCTTTGTCCCACTGGACGAGTATACTTTTCTTGCCGGCTTCCACGCGCTTTGCCAACTGTATATCTTCTTTGGCAAAAATCTGAAAGATCTATCGTTTCTCGAAGGAAAGGATTCCCTGTATCAACTGTATATTGAAGACGCCGATCTGGAGGATATCAGCGCCCTGGGCAGACTGAAAAAAGCGGGACTGCAAGGCATGTGCTTTGGCCTGTACAACGCATCTGTGAGAGATTTGTCGCCTCTGTCACACTATGATGGCCATTACTCTGAAATTCAAATGTGCAAAATGCGGCGCGTGACGGATGAGATGAAGAGCCTTGTGAAAAAGCTTCGCGTCGGGCGGTACTGTACGCTGCAGGAGGCGGCCGATCCGGCGGAAATAAAAATAAGATAAACTTAATAAAATCACAACAAAAGCTTATGGTTCGCCCTTGTCATTTTTTTGAAAATGGGGTAGAATAAGAAAAGATGCCGTGCGGCGCGCTACATAATAAGCGAAAGTGAAAAGTGGACGGGGTGTTAACCATGAGAAAAAAAAAGAAGTCTGAAGATACGCAAGCGCTATCCATACAGCGAGTTCAGCCTGACCCGGAGGCCGGCCTGACAGACGCACAAATACAGGAGCGGGTGGAACACGGGTATACCAACTGCTCCGTGAATCCGCCTTCTAAAACCGTTGGGCAGATTATTCTTTCCAATGTCTTTACGTTTTTTAATCTGCTTTATTTTTTCCTGGCTGCCTGTATCCTATTTGTCGGTTCTTATCAAAACCTTATGTTTATGGTGATCATTCTTGCCAACATGGGGATCGGAAT
>JAHZBS010000047.1:3167-14123 GCA_019423265.1 Clostridiales bacterium | reverse complement strand
TGTTTTTTAATTTTTGGCGGAGAAGTGTCACGGCGTCTGACGGACGGCGTTTTTTATTGTCTTTTTGGTCTACAGCGTTGGCCCTCCATCGCCGCAAAGAAAATACTCCATAAATCGCTTGGCCGCTGAGGAAAGATACTGATCGTGCCTCCAAAATATAAAAGAAAGCCTTATATACGGACCTGCTTTTAGGAGAAGCAGGCAAACCCCACTTGGAAACAAGTCCTTCCAAGAAATCGATGGCACAAATGCAACCCCCAGCCCCGGCAATGTCACTTAGTTAAGGCTTAGAAAAAAATACCTAACCAAACTTCAAAAAATGGATAGGTGTTTTTTAGACGTAACATTGTCTCCATAAACTGGAAGTTACTTATGAATAATTTTCCTCATGCCCGAACCACAAAATTCATGAGGAACTATCTTAAATCCTCTTGTTTCATAAAATGTTTCTTTTCCTTTTTCAGCAATCAATTGTATACTGGAACGCCCTCCAACTGGTGTTTCTTTATCGACATATTCGACTATCATATCAAGTATTTTGCTGCCGATGCCCATTTTTTGATAAATTGGCTGTACTACAATATCAACTATCATGTAATATATTCCGTCGCCAATCAATCTTCCCATGCCGACTACTTGATTATCTTTTTCTACTGCCACTGTATATAAACTATTTTTGAGTGATTTTTCGGTTTGTGTTTTTGAATAATTTATCCACCCAACACTTTTCCGGAGTCTGCAATATTCCTCATAGCATAAAATATTTTCCTTATAATTCATATAGAATGTATTCCCCCAATTCAGATTTATTCAGTTCAATAAACTGGAATTTTTAAACAGCTTTTATTGGAAAATACAGATAACCCTTTCCTGTTGCCGGGTCGGTATAATCGTGAACTGCTCCGACCAGAGAAATACCCTCCTCATCCATTTGTCCAATGGTTTCTTCAAACACTCCCTTATGGTTTTCAACAACTATATACTCATAACCTGGTATTGTCCATTTTGTCCATCCATCAGGTGCTTCTGCATTATCAACACATTCCACTCCTGCCAGATACAAGCCTTTGCTAAAGCCATCTTCCCACGGTTTAAATGAGTGGGAAATATCAGACATAGCGCCCCATATTCCCACAATCCCCCCGTTTGCGTCTTTCTTTGCCAGATGTGCTACTTCACTAAAATGACCATTTGCATCATTCCACAATTTCCGAATAAATCCTTCGCCGTCTAATGTTGAACCCTCTTTTCCAATGACAACAAACTCTTCCTTTATCGCCTTAACCATTCTATACCTCCTCAAATTCCGATTTATCTATTTTGATAAACATGAAATTATCGTTTCAAAATAAACTCTTGAACCGGACTTCCAAATTCTTCAGTTAATTTCCCCTCGGTAAACCCTAACCGTTTGTAAAATGCTCTTGCAGCCATTCCCTCTGGAACTCCATCACGATATGTTGTAACAAAAACATTACTCCCAGAATCCACCATAAATGTAAGCATATAGGATACCATTTTTTCTGCAATATGCTGTCTGCGATATTCAGGCTCAACTGCCAGAAAACAAAGCATATTGTCGCTTTTGGAAAACAGAAGTGCGCCAATAACCTTATCTTGACTTCTAGCGCAAATTGCAGAATCTTTACTCATAAAATCTAAAACAGTATTTCTATGTTCACTTAAATCCTCTGCGGTTTCAAGCCCCGGAAAATCATCTTTTACTTTTTTTACAAGATTCATCCAACTGTCAATATCGCTTTCATTTCCGAGTTTAATCTCCACTCTAACCTTACCTCCAACCCCAATTTGTGTTCTAAAACAATCTACAATTTTACACATTCCATAGTACTGCATATTTCCTTTTTTAACAATATAATTATCGTATCCTCTATGACAGGCTTTATTATCAACCAGTCGATAACTAAATGGGAAATTTGTGGGAAGAAAGGTTTTCCGGGGAAAATCGGAAGAAATCTCCCCCGGAACCCGGCGATTTGAGGTCTAACTAAATGACATTGCCAGCCCCGGGGACTGTTTTTTGCCTCCCCTCTTGACAAAATTAATATTCTACTGTATTATTGTGTTAATCTATTAATACAATAATACAGAGAGGTGCTGATCGAACATGGCCTATGATTTTAACGATACAAGCCCGATCTATCTACAATTGATTCAGGTTTTCTGCGAGAAACTCATTGCCCGGCAGTGGAAGGCGGGAGAGAAAATTCCCCCTGTAAGGGAACTGGCGGTGGAGTACGGCGTCAACCCCAATACTGTGCAGCGGGCCTTAACACAGATGGAACAGGAAGGACTTCTCTATACGCAGCGCACTTCCGGGCGCTATATCACCGAGGATGAGGAGTATATTCGCCGTGTCCGCGACAATATCGCCGATGACTACATCGACGAGTTCATCAACAAAATGTTAGCCCTCGGGCTTAACAAAGAGGAATTAGAAGGAAAATTGACTCAAAAATGGAGGGAGCTTAATGGGAATCATTGATGTTCAGAATCTGAACAAAACGTACGCCAACAAGCTGGTACTAAACAACTTAAGTCTGTCCCTGGAGAGTGGACAGATAGTGGGATTGCTGGGGCCCAACGGCTGCGGAAAATCGACGCTGATCAAAATATTGGCCGGCGTCATCTCCGACTATGAAGGGAATGTCCTCATTGACGGTCAGTCCCCCGGTATCTATACCAAGAGCATCGTGTCATATCTTCCAGAAAAAACATATCTGAGCAAATGGATGCGTCCTGTAGATGCAGTGGCGTATTTCTCTGATTTTTACGCTGACTTTGACAAAGACAAGGCCATGGATATGATCCGGCAGTTCCGCCTAGATCCCATGCAGCCGACAAAGAATATGTCGAAAGGTATGCAGGAAAAATTACAGCTCTCCCTCGTCATGTCCCGCCGGTCCAAAGTCCTGATTCTGGATGAGCCCCTTGGCGGCGTTGACCCCGCAACCCGAAGCGCCATTCTCGATATGATTCTCCGCAATTACCTGGAGGAATCGATTTTGATTATGGCCACCCATCTGGTCCAGGATGTGGAGCGGATTTTTAACTACGCCATTCTTCTCGGCTACGGCGAATTGATTCTGGCTGGGGAGACGGATGATATCCGAAGAGAATATGGCAAGAGCTTAGACGAAATCTTTCGGGAGGTGTTCGCATGTTCCATAAGCTTGTAAAACATGAATTCAAGGCTACGGGGCGCATTATTCTATTTCTCTACCTCGCCGCCGCCGTATTGTCGGGCGTATCCCTTCTGCTGCAAAAGGTTGCCAATGAGATTCCCCTTGTCTCCGTCGGCATCTCCCTGTTCTCCATCATACTGATGATTGCCTGTCCCCTTGTCACATATGTCATCGTGATTCTGCGATTTTACAAAAGCTGTTATGGCGATGAGGGCTACCTGACGCAGACACTGCCTGTCTCTGGAAAACAGATCTATTTCAGCAAACTTCTAGTGGCATTTTGCTGGTGCCTGCTGAGTATACTTCTAGTATTTTTGTTGCTCTTCAGCCTAATGTCCCTGCTGACAGGCGTTGCCGGTGGATCCGATATCAGTTTAATGCAGATTTTTGTCGAGGTCTTCGACATGCTTCCTCTGGCCACCAGCACTAAGACTTGGTTTATTATTATGATGATTGTCTATGTCCTATTCTCCTGTGCCAACTGGCTCGTCCAGATTTACTTCTGCATCTGTGCAGGAAATCTAAGGGTGTTTCGCTCTCTGGGGAGCGCCGCGCCTGTGCTGATCTACATCATGATCTACATCGCGATGCAGATTCTTATGCTGGCAGCCATGTTCCTCTTCCCCTATGGCATTACACTTTACGGCGGACACTTCCACATTATACGGGAGATGGGACTTCAATCGCTGCTTCATGGGGCAGACCCCTCATCCCTCAGTTTAGGGGTCTTTATCCTGTCGGCCATCGCCTTTGCCGTCATGATGTACTTTGGCGTGCGTTGGCTGTCGCGCAAGGTAAACCTCAAATAATATCAGACTCCAACAGACAGAAAAGCAAGGCTTTGACCTCCAATCGTCAAAATGCCTTGCTTTTTTATGGTTTCCGAGAGCTTCACCCTGCCATCATATGTTCGACAAAAATTTTAACCCCGATGCCCACAAGGATGAGCCCTCCCACAAGCTCCGCCTTATTTCGCAGAACCCCGCCAAATCTCCGCCCTAAGAATACGGCGCCAAAGCTGACGACAAAGGTTGTGGCACAAATAACACTGGCGGCAGCCAGAATCCCACCTTCATAGGGCAATGCCACAAAGCTGACGCCCACCGCCAAAGCATCGATGCTAGTGGCGATGGCCTGCATCAATAGGAGTTTTCCTGAAAGGGTTACACATTCCTGACCGTCCTCATGTCCCGCACGGCTCTCCCAAATCATCTTTCCTCCAATAAACCCCAGCAGAATTAACGCCACCCAGTGATCCAGCGATGTAATTTCTCGCTCAAAAAAAGAACAGGCAAAGTATCCAAGCAAAGGCATGATTCCCTGGAATATGCCAAACGCCCCAGCGATGCGCCCTGCCTCTTTCACCCCAGCTCTGTGAAAACACATTCCATTGCTCATGGAGACAGCGGCGGCGTCCATGGACAACCCCACTGCTATGAGCAGCAATTCCCAAATCCCCATGCTCAACCCCTTCCGCCAAATTTATCTTTTCACGCGGCGTATGGACGAACGCTCACAAGTATGATAAGATAAAAATCTATAAAGGAGGTCTTATCCATGCTGCATCTCAGTCCAGAATCGCCATGCGCCAGTCTCGACTCTCAAATCAAAATCACAGATGAGGGAGCGGAACTGGTGCAATACGCCACCGCGTTTACCTTTGACCCCCGCTGCAAGCAACTCCTGCTGGCCCTGGAACGCCCCATCCCCGATATATCCATTTACGTCCAAGGGAATTTGCTGACGGCGGTTTCAACCGGTTCAACTATAGTGTATGTTCCGATTCAAGCAAAAATAACGCCCTTTCCCTGTACAAACACATTGACCTTTGAAATCCCCGCATTACAAAGCCAGGGAAAACCACGGCCCTGGCTTCACGCCTGGCTTCTTCAGAGAGACAGCATATTTTTCCATAGGCCGGAGTTCCATATGGATGTCAATTCTCTAGACGAATCGACATGGGTTCTCCAAATCCAGGGGCGGATCGACAATATTCGTTCCACTCCCGCCTGCGTCACTCTGCGCGCCCTTCTGTCGTTTTCCCAAGAGCCAATCATTTCCCGGGAAATCCCAATGCCCTCTCTCCCCGCGAATACTCATACTGTCTTTCAACATCAACTGATGATTTCTGCACCCCACCTGTGGGCGCCGGAATCCCCCTCTGTCTATACGTTGACTCTCCTTCTCTCCGTCCAAGGCGAAATCATGGATTCCCTCTCATGTCCAGTGGCATTTCGGAATATCTCCCGGACCAGCGGCGGAGCTCTGCTCCTCAACCAAAATTCTTGGGAACCCCGTGGCTTCTGTGTGTCGGATGTCTCCTGTCTCCACCCCGCCTTTATTGAGTATCAATTGCAGTTGATCAAGAACATTGGGGCGAATGCCGTCACAACTAGCGCCCGAGCGGATGCCTCCTTCTATGAAAGCTGCCTATCGCTCGGACTTTTATATGAACCCTCCCTCTCTTTATCTCTTCCTCCTCTCAAATTTTCTCTATTTCCCGATTCTGCATTTCTCTCTTCCTATCAGGCTCGATGGGCGGACGCCCCTATGCTCGCCATTGGAACCCACTGGAATTTACCTGTGGATTCAGGTTCCATCGTGTCCGTTCCCATCTTCTCCAGCTGTGAGGAGGTGGAGATTCTGTTGAACGATCGCGCTGTGGGGCGATATCCTCTGTCAAACGGAAGATGTCTGGCGAAAATTCCCTATGAGATGGGGCGACTGGAAGCTGTGGGGTATCGAAAGGGGCGTGAAGAAGCTCACGCCCAGATTGTAACCACCGGACTTGCCGATTCTCTGCAAATGTCCCTATCCAAAGCATTCCTTGTCTATGGGCGGCAGGATGCTGTCGTCGCCTGTGTGCGAGCTGTAGATTTCACCGGGAATCCGGTTCTGGACGCGGATCAACTTATTTTCTTCGAGGGTCGAAGCGGCGTCCAGGTCTATCAGACAGGTTCCCTGAGTGGAGCTCCTCCATGCTTTACCCCTTATCAGCCCCTCTACAACGGCGAGTGCTATGCCATTCTAGAGTCCACCGACGGAGACGACGCTCTCATCAACGTGTATGCCCAGGGGTTAACCGGTGATACTGTGATCTTGCCTGTACGGGAAATGGATTCCCCCCTAAAATAAATAGAATGAACACATTTAAATTGCAAAAAACTCTTGACAAATCCTATTTTTGGATTAAAATATTAGTTAGCTAACTAAACTAAGTCTTGAGAAAGGAGACACCCATGCACCCCTACCACACAGACGCTGAGCCAATTGGATTTCTTTTTCAACACACCAACCGGCTCTTTCAGGAGCTGCGCCGGCGTCTTGCTAGCCTCCACGGACTAGAAGAGGCACAACCCCGGATCATGGGGATTCTTGCCCATAATCCCGGCATTTCTCAGCGCGAATTGAGCGAGCGGCTGGCCATCACCCCCGCTTCGACCACGGCACAGGTACAAAAAATGGAAATCCAAGGCCTTATTGAGCGCCGGCCCGACCCGGACGATCAGCGCGTCCTCCGTTTGTATCTCACCGAAAAAGGACGAGAGATCGACCGCAACCTTGTCGCCGGCCTCGATGGGCTTGAAGCCACCTTCTTAGAGGGTCTCGGGCAAGAGGAAATAACCGAATTCCGACGGCTCCTCCTCCATATCCACGATAACTGTCATCGCGCCTTACAATCCTAGACGCGGAAAAGGAGAACGAGAATGCAAACTGTAAAATTGACACGATATCTCAAACCCTATATTCTGCCAATGCTCTTAGCTCCGCTTTTCATGTGCCTGGAGGTCTATATGGATCTTTTGCAGCCGGACCTGATGGCAAAGATTATCGACGTAGGCATCGCCAACGGTGATATGCATTACATCCTGCAAAAACTGGGCAGTATGCTGCTCGTCGCTCTTGTCGGCATGATCGGCGGCATCGGCTGTTCTGTCTTTTCAGGGTATGTAGCCCTGAGCTTTGGAACGGATCTGCGCTCCCACCTTTTTAAAAAGGTCCAAAGCTTCTCCTTCGCCAACCTGGACCATTTCCAGACGTCCTCACTCATCACCCGAATGACCAACGACGTGACCCAGGTTCAAAACATGGTCAACATGTCCCTGGCTATGATGATTCGCTCACCCCTGCTCTGCATCGGCTCCATCATCTTGGCAATCCGGATGAACCCCGCTCTCAGCACCATTATAGTCGTGGCGCTTCCCATCACCATTTTCGCAGCACTCATGATTATAAGAAGAGGCTTTCCTCTATTTAAGCAGGTCCAAAAACGGATCGACAAGGTCAACACCGTGATGCGTGAAAATTTGGCGGGCGTCCGGCTCGTCAAAGCCTTTGGGCGGCAGAGGGAAGAAAAAGTGCGGTTTTCCGCCGCCAATGAGGAGCTGCGCAATACCGGAATCCGTGCCCAGCGGGTTATGGCCTATGGAATGCCCGTCCTCATGCTGATCACCAATCTTGCCACCGTTGCCGTCCTGTGGTTTGGAGGCGTCCAAGTTCAGAATGCGTCCTTTGCCGTCGGCGACCTGATCGCCTATATCAACTATCTTTCTCGCATCATGATGTCGTTGATCATGGTAGCCTTCTCCTTCATGCAGTTCTCCAGAGGAAAGGTCTCCGCCGACCGCATCAAAGAAGTGCTCCGTGAGGAACCGGATTTGACCGATCCCCCGGCCACACCCGGCAAAGAGTCTCCTGTCATTGAGCGCGGAGATGTATGCTTTGACCACGTAACCTTCCGCTATACACAGGAGGGCGATCCGGTCCTCCGGGATCTGTCCTTTTCCGTAAAGAGCGGTCAGACCGTCGCCATTCTTGGGGAGACCGGCTCCGGCAAGTCCTCCCTGGTCAGTTTGATCCCGCGGCTGTACGATCCCCAAGAAGGGCGCGTCCTCATCGATGGGGTTGACGTCCGGGAGTACCCCCTTCACAACCTGCGGTCCGGCATCGGCATGGTGTTGCAAAAGGCATTGCTATTCTCCGGTACAATTCTTGACAACCTTCGCTGGGGCGATTCGGATGCCTCTATGGAAAAAGCGGTCGAGAATGCTACCATCGCCCAAGCGGACCCGTTCATCTCTCAGATGCCTGCCGGATATGATACTGACCTGTCCCAGGGCGGCGTCAACCTCTCCGGCGGCCAGAAGCAGCGCTTGAACATTGCCCGCGCACTGATGAAGAATCCAAAAATCCTGATTTTGGATGACTCCACCAGCGCTGTGGACATGGCCACAGAGGTTAAGATCCAGCAGGCGCTTCGAAAGCACCGTCAGCAGTCCACTGTCTTTATCATTGCGCAGCGGATCAGCTCCGTAATGGATGCGGATCAGATTATCGTACTGGAACAGGGACGCATTGCCGCCATGGGTAATCACAGCCAGCTCATGGAGAGCAGCGAGCTGTATCAGGATATCTACAATTCTCAGTTGGGAAAGGGGGCTGTTATTCATGGGTGAGCCACATAAAGATGCCGCTCCAATGCCCGCCGGACCAGGGCGCGGCCCCGGCCGTGGACCCGGTCCCGGATTTCATGGGCCTGTACAGAAGCCCAAAAATCTAGGCCGCACGCTTCTCCGAATTGGATCCTATCTAAAAGACGATAAACGCAGTTTTATCCTTGTCATCGCGTCGGTTTTGCTGAACTCCCTGCTATCCATCGTCGGCCCTGTCATCGTTGGCCTTGCCATCGATGATTATATTACACCTGGCGATTATCGAGGTCTGCTTTTAATCTCCCTTGGCCTTCTGGTGGTCTATATCCTCAATAGCCTTTTTGCCTTTTTGCAGGGCTTTTTCATGGCAAGTGTATCAGAACGCACCGTAGCCCGTATGCGGCGGGATCTCTTTGATACCTTCCAGACACTGCCGCTAAAATTTTTTGATCAGCACACCCACGGAGAATTGATGAGCCGCCTCACCAATGATGTGGACAATGTCTCCGCTACGCTGAACTCCAGCATGACGCAGTTTATCTCCGGAATCATTACCATCCTCGGCGTTCTCATTCTCATGCTGATTTTAAGCCCGCTTTTGACGCTGACCACTTTAGCCACGGTCCCTCTCATGTTTCTTGTCACCCGACTGATCACGAAACACACCAAGCCTCTCTTCCTGGCACAGCAAAAAATGCTAGGAGACCTGAATGGCTGTATTGAAGAGACCATCTCCGGCCAGCGGGTCGTCAAAGTGTTTTGCCGGGAGGAGCAAGCCATCGCACAATTCGAGGAGTGCAATCAGCGCCTCCGGTTGACTGCTATTAAAGCCCAGGTTTTTTCCCGCATTATGGGCCCTTGTATGAATATGCTCAACAATCTGAGCTTTGCCCTCGTCGCCGGCATCGGCGGTCTGTTGGCCGTTTCCAGCGGCGTCACTGCGGGTACCATTTCCATCTTTCTAAATTATTCCCGTCAATTTACCCGCCCCATCAATGAGTTGGCGAACCAGTACAATATGGTCCTGTCTGCCGCCGCAGGCGCAGAGCGGGTGTTCCAGGTTCTGGACGAACCGCCGGAGCCGGCGGACCTGGCCGATGCCGTCAATCTAAAGGAGCGGGGGGTGAAAGGTTCTGTCCACTTCGATCATGTCAGCTTTTCCTATGATGATGTGACGGAAGTCCTGACCGATTTCACGTTGGACGTAAAACAGGGCCAGACTATCGCACTCGTTGGCCCTACCGGTGCGGGCAAGACGACTGTCATCAATCTTTTGACACGCTTCTATGACGTTCAGAAGGGCTCCATCTCCATCGACGGACAGGATCTGCGGCAGATTCAGCGCGACAGTCTCCGCTCCTGTCTCGGCATCGTGCTACAGGATACCTACCTGTTTAGCGCTACCGTTCGAGATAATCTGCGCTATGGACGGTTGGACGCCACCGATGCGGAAATTGAAGCCGCTGCCCGCATGGCCAACGCCCACGGATTTATCACCCGGCTTCCCCATGGTTATGACACGGTTCTGACAGACGATGGCGGCAACCTCAGCCAAGGGCAACGGCAGCTTCTCGCCATCGCGCGGACAATCCTGGCCGACCCGGCTATTCTGATTTTGGATGAGGCCACCTCCAGCGTCGATACCCGCACAGAAGTCCACATTCAAGAGGCGATGCTGGCTCTCATGAAGGGCCGGACAAATTTTGTGATTGCCCATCGCCTAAGTACAATACGGAATGCGGATCGCATTGTTGTCATCCGCCATGGCCGCATGGTTGAGAGCGGAACCCATGACCAACTCCTAGCCCAGAAGGGTTTCTACAATCAATTGTATCAGAGCCAATTCATTCGCCAGGAGGATGCGGCGGAGCTTCCACAATAAGGGTTGCGCACACCTCTTTCTAATCAACGAAGAGGGTATCCCTCGCTCTATATCCACTAAAAAATCCGACAGTTTCTCATGTTGAAAGAGCTCTGTCGGATTTTTGGTGTACTTTAGCCGTTTCTTTCATGGAAACAGATGACTTGTTGTTCGGCCTTAATGTTAGTTTTACTTTCGTTTTCCCTCGGAGCAGAAATCTTTGGGATTCCGCTCTATTCAGGTTCCTCTGGCCTTTCTCACATGCAAAAGGTTGCGTCAGAGTCCCGTCATGCCCTCGGCTTACCCTTATTCAAATTTCTGCCGCTCTCCCTTCGGTTGCACCTTCTCACGTTCGTGGCTTTTGATTGAATACTCTTCCTTCCGCCGCTAAATCTTGCCATGAGGGATGGAGTGCCGCTCACCTCGGCTTACCCTTATTCAAATTTCTGCCGCTCTC